>QHXG01000314.1 GCA_003222845.1 Acidobacteriota bacterium
ATCGAGGAATATCAAAAGTATCTTGAGCTTTCTCCGGATGCTCTGGACCGCGAAAGGATCGAGCGGCGTATCCGATCGCTAAAGACTTCCTGATTTTCCACTAGCCCAGGCGTTCACGACTGGGTTGGTGAAGTAGCGTTAATCTACGAGCCCCATTCATGGGGCTTCGTTAATGCCTTCAGGCAAGAGACTGGCTAAAGCAGTTGCGCAAAAGCCTCCTGAAGGAGGCTTGGAAATTTACGGCCTCGGTCTCCCAGGCGTGAACGCCTGGGCTAGAGAAAAGAGATTTTCACCAGCCTGCTTAAGTCAGAGACAGAAATCATGAAACTTAAACTCAACTTCCTGTCGTTCTTCGTGTTTGTGGTGGCCGGCCCAATCCACGGCCAGTACCTTCATCCCAAAGTCACCGGCAAACAAACTCAGATTCGCAACGTCGTGATGTTGCCGGCTAAAGTCGAAGTTGTGCGGCAGAGCATGAAAGGGCCCGAAGGCATGGCCGCAGAGTCAGACTTGCTCAGCACGCGCGTGGGTCAATTGGTTGGCGAAGCGCTGGCGACAAAACATATCACCGTGTTAGCCCCCACGACGGCAGGAGCCGGCGAAGGCGATGCCCAGCAGAAATACACGGTAGCAGACATTCAGGCTCGCTACGACGCGCTGTTGCCAAAGATTGAGAAGAAGCGAAAGGATGTAAAGAAAGGCCGCTTCTCGTTAGGTGACGAGGTGCTGAACTTGCATCTCGACCAGAATGCCGATGCGATCGTTTTCATTCGCGGTCAAGGGCAGAAACTAACCAAAGGCAAGACGGCTTTTACCCTCCTGGTGGGCGGGCTTCCGGCGTATTTGCAGTTGATGATTGGAGTCGTCGATGCCCATACGGGCGAGGTGCTGGTTTTCACTAATCCGCTCACGCGCGGCGACGCGACCAGCGCGAACGACAAGAGTTTGCTGAAGGCAATTGAGAATTCCTTGAAGAAACTTCCAGACTGACAAATGAGCGTAAGGGCGCGTTCCCGTGACTGGCGTCCGTGAGATTGCGAAGTGTGTTTTGAGAATTTGTCAATTAAGTAAGCGGTGAGAATCGAGTAGCTTCTCGACACTTATAGTTATAGCTCGCCAAACAAGAAGTTCATCAGGGCGTCAATCCCGCCCGCAAGTCTGCATGCAAAAGCCGGTGAAATAGGTGCTCGCCCGCTTCACGTCTCACTGAAAGCCGTCCGGCCTTGTAGGCGCGTGATTGCAAGCCGCGTTGAACTGATTCACAAATATCCAGATCTTCCTGTTGAATGCGATCGCTGACTTCGATACTCGCGAGGTTTCGTTCGAGAGCAGCTCGTGAAAGGTCCGCGAAATAAAAATCGAAAATCACCTCTGTGCGATCGACTGCGAGCGGCCGAACTAAGTTTGTGTCCAACATTCCTTCGTACCAATTCATCATGAAATTGGGATACAGCCAATAGTAGAGGGCGCGTTTGCCGGTTCGCACAGCGTTGACGTCGTCGTCGTCGCCGTGGGCCATCGGACTCGACTGGAGGCAAAAGTGTTCGCCGTTTTCAATCGTGTATTGACTATGGTTGAGAACGCTGTCGAGACCCTTGTGCAAATGCGGCACGTGATAGCCGCCGTCGAGATAGTTGTCGACAAAGACTTTCCAGTTGCAGTTCAGAGTGTAGCGACGGCGCTCGACCCAATTAAGATCGCCAAGATTCAATTTCTGAAATTGATCGATTAAATCGATTCCTAAAAACTCATCCAAACCACCGCCTGACTCGTTTAGAAGGCGGACTTGTCCGCCTTCCAATTTCACCAACACCCACTTCTCCCACGCCGCCATTTCGACCGGCATCAATCCATTTTCACCGCGATCGAAATGGCAGACTCCCGCGAAGTCCGGCGTCCCTTTCAATTCACCTTCCAGCGAATAGGTCCAGCCGTGATAAGGACAGCGCATTTGGCTCGCATGTCCTTCTCTCTCGGTCATCACGGCGGCGGCGTGATGGCGACAAACATTAAAAAATGCGCGCAACTTATTATCGCTGCCGCGAATGACGACGATTGGTTCGCCGGCGATTTCGCTGGTCACATAATTACCAGGCTTGTTTAGTTGATCAATGCGCGCAGCGAATTGCCATGAGTGGCTGAAGATGGTCTCTTTTTCGAGTTTGAAGATGCGTTCGTCCGTGTACCACGCCGAAGGAATAGTCGAGGCCTCAGCGAGCGGCGCGCTTGAGTCATAATCTTCAATCATCGCAGTTAGCTTTGGCTTCATTGATGAGTCTCAAAGCAAAACCATTCAAGCATTGCACCCTCACAGGTTGGGAAGGGTGGCTTGCCCCCGCCATGCTTGTCTTCTCATCCAGCGGGGGCAAGCCACCCTTCCTGACCTGTGAGGTTCTCTGTCACTGCAGGTTGCCAATGACGACCTTTCTTCCGAAGGCCACTTTACAGGACCGGCGTTGCAGTCTTCTGCTTCGGATTGTAAAAGGGCGTCTTTACCACTTGTGCCCGCACTCGATGTCTCACCGCTTCAATCGTAATTTCGATCTCGAGGCGCGTGGCCGGCTTTGAGAATTCACCTTCGACAGTTGCCAGGGCAATCATCTTTTTCAACACCGGCGACCAGGTGGTCGACGTGGCTTTCCCGATTTGACTGCCGTCATGAAAAACAGGCACCGGCACGCGCGAAGCGATCGGCGAAACCGCCGGGGGCAAGCCAACTCTTTCATAAAGCTTCTCGACTTCAGTCCAATCGATCTCCAGGCCTACGATCTGCTTTGCATGCCCGCGCTTCTTCTCTTCAATCAATGATTGCTGGCCCACGAAGCGATTCTTGTCCAGGTTTACTAAACGGCCCAATCCCATTTCAAACGGCGAATACTTCTGGTCATCGATCAGGGCCTTCTTGCTGCTGTTGAAATCGACATCGATTAAGAGCAGACCCGCTTCGATGCGCGCGACGTCAAGAGCCAGCATGCCTGCCGGCTTGATATCGAACGGGCGGCCACGCTCAATTAAGTCATCCCAAATATTGAGCGCTTGATCGGAAGCGACCCAGATTTCATAGCCGAGATCCCCGGTGTAGCCTGTGCGCGAGATTTCGACCGGCACGCCGGCCATCTTTCCAGTCGTCACGCGAAAATATTTTAGGTTTTCGAGGTCCGCATCTTCAGCAATTGATTTCAACAGTCGCCCCGAAGTGGGACCTTGCAAAGCCAGCGCCGCGACGCTTTCTGAAATGTCTTCGATTTGCACGTCGAGTCCGACTGAATTTTGCGTGAACCAACGGAGACTTGGATCGGCTGCGGTCCAGCGATAGACGTTCTCTTCGAGTCGCGACACGGTTCCATCGTCGATTACTTTGCCACGCTCGTCACACCACGGCGTGTAGATGACCTGGCCCACCGAAATCTTCGACAGGTCGCGGGTGATGATCCGATCGACCAGGCGGCTCGCGTCTCTTCCGGTGACGCGATACTTGAAGAGCGGAGAGATGTCGATCAAGGCCGCGGCATTGCGAATCGCATTGTACTCGTGATCGTGATGCGTTTCGTAGGCGCTAACTGTGTAGTAACCCGACCACTCGCGATAGTTCAGGCTCTCGCACAGAGCGAAAGTTCTTTCATGAAATGGAGTGCCAATGGACATGATGAATTTGTCAGGGCGAGCGATTATAAGTATGCTCTACTGTAACGAGCAAGAAACATTTGAAGGCGCCCCCGTCGGAGAACCGCTTGCGAACGCGAGCGGGCAAACACTTGTCGAAGAAGAGGAATCGAAAATGAAGAGTGGAATTGATCTCATTCGGAGGTGCGGGCACATCTCAGTGTCAATAGCGTTGATTGCAACCTTTATCGGCCTCGCTCAAGCTCAAACCAGGAATGCGAAGAAACTCGCGGACGCTACCAAAGAAGCCCAGAAGGCGTCGGACGTCTTCACGGAAATCATGAATGTGCCCGATAAAGCGATTCCTCAGAGCCTGCTCGACAAGGCTGAAGCCATTGCCGTATTTCCGGGCGTTATAAAGGCGGGTTTCATCATTGGTGGTCGCGGCGGCCGCGGTGTCATTAGTCGACGTGGGCGAGGCGGCTGGAGCGCGCCGGCGTTTTTCAATCTGGGCGGCGGCAGCGTGGGCTTACAAATCGGCGCCTCGAAGACCGACTTTGTGCTGCTCTTCATGAACCAGGACGCGCTTGGCGGATTGCTGAAAGACAAGTTCGAGATTGGCGGCGAGGGAAGTGCTGCTGCCGGACCAGTGGGCCGATCGGCCAGCGCTTCAACTGATGCGCAGTTGAAAGCAGGAATTCTTTCTTACTCGCGCAGCAAGGGTTTGTTCGCCGGACTCGAAATCAAAGGCGTCGTGATCAGCGCCGACAACGACGACAACGTTGCGGTTTACGGCAAGAAAGCACCCGAGATTCTTTCGCCAACGCAACGATGGACAATGAGCAAAATGCCCGCAGGCGTGCGCATCTTTCCCCGCACCCTGGCGCGATATTCAACGCGACGCTAATGGAGCGCCGGCATCCTGCCTGCGGTCCACCGGCATCCTTGCCGGTAGTTGTTTTCAATTCTGAGGAAATGATTCTGAGGAGAAAGCCATGACCAAACTGAGCAAGCAATTACTTTTCACTTCGATTAGCGCCATAGTCCTTCTCTCCGTGTTCACCAACGCATCGTCACAGACAGACCGCGAGCGCAGCGCCAGGAAAGCGCGCGAAGCAGCGGATCAATCCGCGAAAGCCGCGCGCGTCTTCGATCAAATCATGGCGACGCGCGAAAAATCGATTCCGCAAGATCTGTTGGATAGAGCTGAAGCGGTCGCAGTATTTCCCGGCGTCATCAAAGCCGGTTTCATTGTCGGTGGCCGAGGCGGTAGTGGCGTGATCAGCCGGCGGGTGGCTGGTGGTTGGAGCGCGCCGGCGTTTTTCGATCTCGGCGGCGGCAGCATCGGTCTGCAAATCGGCGCGGCCTCGACAGACTATATTCTGCTTTTCATGAACGAGCACGCAGTTGAGAGTCTGCTCAGTGATAAATTTGAAATCGGTGGGGAAGGCAGTGCTGCCGCTGGGCCAGTGGGACGTTCGGCCAGCGCTTCGACCGATGTGAAATTGAATGCGCAGATTCTTTCTTACTCGCGCAGCAAGGGCGCCTTCGCCGGCCTGGAATTGAAAGGTGTCGTCATCAAGCCTGACAACGACGATAACACTCAAGTTTACGGCATGACCGCGCGCGACATTCTCACCGGCGCGAACAAAATCTCAATGGATAAGATGCCCGCAGGTGTTCGCGTCTTTCCGCAGACCCTGGCGAGATATTCCAAGCGCAAATGAAGCGCAGCAAGTCAGGCGAGCTCACGACCATCAGCGGGTATTACTTCAGAATCGCGATCTCAAAGTGCATTCCGTCCGGCTTGGCGCCAAAGTGGCCGCCCCAATAGAAGCCGTGATCATTTGCAATCGTCACGAGCTCGCGAACGGAGCCTTTCTTGCCAACCAGTAGCGGCCGAGTGCCGCGCGGATTTAATGCCGCGTTGATGTCAAAAGCGGTGCCGAACGCGTGATTGCTCAACACCGTGCGGTTGCCGCGAATGAATCGCGGCACGAAGGAACCGTCCCACGTCAAAATTCGATCCAAAAAGCCGGCGTCTTCCCAGGCTTTCCAAAGCGCGACGAGTTGATCGGCGGCTTTCTTATGGAATCTTGCTCCGCCATTATGCGGCGCGCCCTGGACGCCCACCAATTGCGGCAATTGGACACGTACGATATTGTCCTGCTCCCATGTGCCAAGGATGCGAATGTTTTCCGGATTTCTCGGAACGGGAGCAGCAACGAAATCAAATTTACCGAAGACTTTCTGCCGGTCGGCAGTGGATATTAGTGGATTAAAATTCGGACGCGGCGGGAAGGCCGCACCGCTGTTCGCAGGCGCGGCAGAGTCCTCGAGAGGATCGAAACCCAAAGACAGGGCCCGCCCGAGAGTGTCGGGGCCGACCGCGCCATCGACGTCCAGATGGTTCTCTGTTTGAAACGCGGAGGTGGCGTCGAACGTGTCATCGCCGAAATTTCCATCAACCTCTAGCTGATGATTCTGGCCCACGAGAAAAAACTGCCAGCGTTCGATGTCATCACCGGTCATTCCTTTTCTTAAGACTCGCATTGATTTCCCTTCTTGCTATGGCTGTTGAAGATCAGGAACCTAGCAGGGTCCCGAGAGCGCGGCAAACCCGCCTTTTCAGGTTAGCTGAGTGCCTGTATGAACTTTCTAAAGTTCTGAATCCTCTCCGGAACTGCATGAGGAGGGCTGCCGTTCACGGCGATGGAAACTTTCGTCACCGTCGCGTCGTCCGCGCCCCGATCGCAGATCGCCCAAACGTTATTAGAGTTGAAATAAAATGCGGCTGACGCCAGCGGATACTTCGTCGCTACCAGGTCAGGATTGGCCACGCAGTCTTCACCAACAAACTGAGAAAAGCTGGTGTAATTATTCTTGCCGGTCAACTGGATGTAGCCGCGGCCGCGAAATTTAAATCCATCGCCGGAAGCTTCATCACCATTGCCCATCCTGTTGGCATAAACGCGGTTGCCAATTTTTTCAGGGTTGCGAGCGTAATCATTAGGATCCACACCGCGGAAGTATTTTGGGAATACTTGCAGCAAACGCTGGGCGCTGTAGCTCAGGTTTTCAAGCGTAGCTGTAAATCCAGTCGACTCAAGAGCGCACTGCGCCAGGAAGTGGGCCAATCTTAAATTCGTGGTAATGCCGAACTCCCTGGCAGTGTCAGGAATCTGCGCGATCACCGCAGCGGGCAGCTTCCCGGTAAGGCCGCCCAGATTCAATGCTCCGGCGGCGGCAGTATCTGCAGAGCTTGCTGCCTCGGCACTCGCTGAGTCTTCGTCACTTCCCGCATCAGTACTCGCAGAACTTGATGCGTCGGCGCTAGCCTGACCATCGCCAAGTCCCAACGCGGCCAACGTCGCCGGTCCCGCGATCCCGTCAGCTTGCAACCCTTTACTTTGCTGAAAAGCAATCACGGCATCCCTAGTGCCCGGCCCAAAATTCCCGTCGACACCGTTCGGATCGAAACCTAAATCTTTCAGCTTCTGCTGAAAATTAGTTACGTCCGGGCCTGATGAACCTTGTTTTAGTATTGGCATGATGACTCCCTTACGTCGGCTGATTCTTCGGAGCTAAATCGAACTAGGTAAGGCCTCCTTATTTTGACAGGAAGGCTCTAAAAAGTTTGGCTGTATCAATAGTAAATCCAAACTGTCCGCGCACATCCTTTTCTTGGATTAGATCGGTCCTATTGGCGAATGTGATTGAGATAGGGAAATCGATACCCTCGGCGATCGGGATCTTCACTTTCCCTTGTAGTTTATAAATGGAAGGCTTACCTGAAGCCCAGTTAGCCTCTGAGCCCAAATAGAGGTACAAAGGACTCCTGCCAACCAGGCTCTTCTCTGGAGTCATTTGAAACTGTAGTTGTCCTGCGAATCTTCCAGTCCGAACGTCACCGCCAATGATCGAGCTGTTCTTGTAGTTATAGCTGCCATTGAGAGTGAGATTCACCCTATCATGGACGCCGTAATCAAAAATCACTTCGCCCAGATACTCGTCCGCGCCTTGTTTTCTTAGCTTGGACTGAAAAGATAACGAAAGCTGCGGAGCTCTCCTGATCGTCTCAATGGCCCTTCGTGAAGCGTTATTGAGACTCGTAAAGGCTTCAAGTCTCGCGTCAATGAATTGATCAACTTGTTTTAGGCCATCATCGCCGAGAGCCTTGAGGAGGTTAGGAAATCCCTTGCCTAACCACTTGTTATCAACCATCTTCCTGATGTCTTGTCTGACATTTGCGAATTTGTCCTCTTTGTCGAAATCGAACCAAACGTCTTCGGATTCCAGCAGAAGAGCTTTGTACGCTTGCTTATCGTCAGAATTGGTATTCGGAGAATCAATCTGAGTCTGAATAAAGAATCGAACGTCGTCCGCTATGCGAAGCTTATTTCTGAGTGTCGGATCTCCGAACAACAAGAAGCTTTTGAGTTCCTTTGTGAGTTGGGCGAAATTAACGGCCGCGGCCTTGAGATTCTCGTAAACAATTCCCAATTCCTTTTGATGATATGAGGCATCGCGCCGGGAAATGATTAAATATTTTGCGCCGGCGATCGTAGTGTCTCTGGTGTCTTGGCCGGCTGCATTCGCTTGCCCTTTCTCAAAGCCCAGAGTGAACGACAAGCGACGCCAATCCCGATGTCGGTTATAGAACGATGGATCAAGCGGCTCTTCATTCCTTAGGGCGGAGTACAAGGAATACGCGGTGGCGGTTATCGCAGCGGAATTCTTCTCGTTGGAATTATTATTTCCCTTGGTCAATCCGGCCAGGTTTAAAGCCACGCCCACCAGGTCGGATGCGGAACTCTGGTCAACCAATGATGTCGAGCTGTCGCTGACTGAGGGTGCTTCTGTTTGGTTGACGTTCGACCTTTGGTCGATCTTGGCTTGAGCGCTGGCCTTGATTCTCTCGTCGATCCTGTTGCTTAGCCAGCTATTCAGATTGTTCGCTTGCGGCGAAGCCGTCGGAGTTGGTTGTGGCTCCGGACTTCGTAAAGGTGTTCTGCTGGGCGCATTTCCGTCTCGAGGTGCTGGATTGGCAATGTCCAGATTCGTCGACAGAGAGGCCAATTCTACTGGCCGATTGGCCATCGTCCCGTCCGACGACGGGTCGGCTGCCAGTGCACTATCCAAGCTCTCGATCTCCCCCGTCGTGTTCTGAATTTCCCCGGCTACAGCCCGACTCTCCTCCGCAGTTAACACACCGTTAACCGTTTTCTGATAGTCCAGCAGAGCCCTTAATCTCGCCTTTAACAGCGTGAGTAACTCTCTCCGGCGTTTCTCTACAAACCCGTGATTGATTTTTCTTACATCCGGACCCGTAGCGGGGTCATTTTCAACTGCTATCAGCGCCTGAATCTGTTGTCTGAGTTGTTCGATTGATGGTGACTGCTGGGCAGATGCAAATGTCGCCAGCAGCAGTGTGAGAGTCGCTAGGCATAAATGTCTAGATAGTTTTTTCATTTGTCGAACCTCCGGGTAATCCAACCCCCTTGCGCAAGAGATCACTATTTCTTTATTCCCACTCCCAGGTTTTGACGGAATTGATCGGCATCATCAAGTGGTTCTATCCGATCATAGTCACTATCGATGACGGTCTCTTTGAGAGAGTCGTCTTTCTTGTGGAGTTCTACCGTGTACCTGTATTTTGTGACCAGAGGCATTAAACCAATGATCGCGTGCTGACTGTTTCGCGGAATCGGATCGTCGTCCGGGCTTAGCGGCCACCTTTTTTCGTAGTTCATCTGTGGTGACACTCCCTCGGAAGTCAATATTGTTCGTCCGCGGTCATCAGCCAAGGTGAACATCGGAGTAGAACCCAGGGCCGTGATTTTGTACAAGAGATATTCCCCGACTCTTAGATCCACCACTGTGTCCACCTGGGGATCGACATGCTGAGTTTCTTTTACCGCCATTTCCATCTCCTTTAACGGCTTTAATTGCCCTCGGCGATCAGTTCTTCGAAGATCGCCATTCGCGTTACCACATCTCGGCCATAATCCTTGCCGGTTGTATGCTTGTCGCTGTCACCGTTCAGCGCACCGGCTATGGCTGCATCAATGCCGCAATTGTAGCCACTCGCGGCGACCTTCAATTGCTGTTGAGTGTTGAAATTGGGGAATCTCTGTTTTGCTCTGGCGATGTTGTCTTGCAGTATCTGAGCGCCAAAGTCGATAAGTGGATCGGGATCAGTCTTCCAACTTCCACTGTCGCGAGCCTGTCGGGCTATCGGATGTTGGATATCGATCTGGACGATCCCAACCCCATGGAACTCTCCGTTTCGTGGGTCGCCCAGTTCGTTGATACAGTTAGTTTCGCGACTCGCGATCGCAAAGAAGAAAGGCGTAGGAAAGCTGTGTTTGTTTGCGAACCGATCGAGTTTTTCCGCAAAGCCTGTATGTCGCAAGCTATGCAACTGGTTCAGCAACGCTGATTTTGGTGGTGTTGGCATTTGAATCAACCTCCTTCAGACATATGAATTTGGCTGTTAATATGTCCCAATGCTTTCTCGTCATCCTTCGACTTCTTCCCCGGAACTCTTCTCTTTAGCTTGACCGTAATGGCCGACGATGAACTTCTTCAGCATTACCCAGCCGGAGCAATTCGGGCATAATTCACGCTTCACTTAACTAACGGACCAACTTGGACAATTCCTATCAGCGTCTCGATCTGCTCGCGATCCACGAAGATCCTGATGAACAGCCGCCTTACCTATTCGCAATCTCTCTACCTTCTAATGAGTGAGACAGCCAAATCGTTTCTCGTGGGTCACGGTCGATCTGTCGCGGCACCTCCCCTGGTCAATCCTTCGACTTCTCTTCCGGGCTCTTCTCTTTTGGTTTGACGGTGGAGCGAACCACGATCAACTTATTCAGCATGTCGAACCAGAACGGCGCGCCGAGGGATATTGCAAAGGCAGTCAGGAGCCAGCCGAACAAGTGATTTTGAAACTGCCAAGCCCAGTTCTGCCAAAAGTCTGCCGTTAAGAAGTGCAACCCCGCCCACCTTCGGCTTCGATCTGGACTATCTTTGATCCAACCAAGCGGTAGACCGATCTTCTGAACATTATTCTGAATGATGTCGAGATTCTTCTCGAGCTGGCACTCTGGCGAAGTCGCATCTCGCACACAGGCCGGAGGCGGCGTGGGCGTAGGTGGTGCCGTGCTGGCGGCCTTGGCGGGAGATGCAGCAGACGACGCGGAG
>QHXG01000188.1:0-1379 GCA_003222845.1 Acidobacteriota bacterium
TGTCGCGGAAGGGCGTGGTGCTGAGCTCGTTGTCTCGGGCCACTGTTCCAAATGTCCCATCTGGTCCCAACGTAGCCGTGTAGATGTCGAAATCGCCCAGCATGGTCGGTTGATCACTGCGCGTGAAGTACAGCACCGTCGCGCCGGTCGCTTCATCCTGAAAGTGGTTCGGGCCGCCATCGGTGTTGGGGGTGTTGACGAAATCAAGACTGCCGACTGCACCACAAAGAAGACTTGCATCCGACTCGCCAAACCGGTTGAGGTTACGAGGTGTTTCCCAACCCAGATCATCGCGGCGGTTCTTGCGATGCGTATAGAAGATGTCGCCACCGCCGCAGTTGTCGTTTGCGCGGAAGCTGTGGAAAAAGAGTATGTGACCATCGGTAGTAAGGTTGGACCCCAGGTCGTTGGCGCTGGAGTTGATAGTGCAGCCAAGATTGAACGGCGCCTCCCAGGGAGAGTCCGTGCTGGCCCTTTGCGCCACCCAGATGTCGAAGCCCCCACATCCGCCGGGCCGTTCGGATGAAAAATAAAGACTCAGCCCATCCTTGGAGATGGCGGGATGGTTTTCGTTAACAGCGGAGTTGACGACCGGCCCGAGGTTAACCGGCGTCGACCAGTCAGCGAATTCCTGTGCGGCGGCGGCGGACGCCAGTGCTATCACGACGATCAAACTTGCGAAAGGGATAAGAAAGTTCTTGAACTTGTACATGGTAGTTTCTCCTTTTGTGACTTGATGTTGATTCTTGCTCTCGTTCTCATTGCCTTGTCCCGACAGTTCGTTGTTTCGGACCAAAGCGCGGTAGAATTAGAGCCATCCGAGATTCGTGAACTGAGCTTTCAATGCACGACACTGAGTTCAATTCTCGGCAAGACTACCCACCGCCTAGGGGAAACGTCCTTCGGGAAGTCGGAAAGATCTCGGAAAGAAATCGGAAACTTCGGAAAAGCAGTGATTAGCAAGCCAGCCAAATATTTTTACGAATTCGGCCCGTTCCGCTTAGACCTAGCGGAACACACTCTATTGCGGGAAGGGCAGACGGTTCCGCTGACGCCCAAGGTTTTTGACATTCTCAAAGTGCTGGTCGAAAACAACGGCCACTTATTTGAGAAAGACGAGCTGATGAAGGCAGTCTGGCCGGACAGTTTTGTTGAGGAAGGTAATCTGACGCGAAATATCTCTACTCTGAGGACTGCGCTCGGCGAAAAAACCGACGAACAATACATCGAGACGGTTCCGAAGCGAGGTTATCGGTTTGTCGCCAGGGTCAAGAAGCTGGAGGGCGACAATGGCGATTTGGTCGAGAAAGAGCACTTCAGGTCACCAGTGATCGTTGAACAATCGCAAGGTACAAGCGGCCCGGATCATGCCGAACGAT
>QHXG01000188.1:1486-33337 GCA_003222845.1 Acidobacteriota bacterium
AATCAATCCCCATCTATTGATGCCAGTACCGCGCCGCTCCTGAAGGGTACAAGACGCCGAGTAGCAGCGGTTCTCATCGGGCTTGTTGGGATTATCGCGGTGCTCGGTTACGCACTTCTCTTTCGCAGCGCCCAACCCATTCGCCAACCGGAAATCAGATCACTGGCGGTGCTGCCGCTGAAGTCAGTCAACAAAGATCCAAGTGACGATTATCTTGGATTGCCGCTGGCAGACACAATCATCACGAGGGTCAATCAAATCAGTGAACTAACCGTGCGCCCCATCAGCGCCGTGCGCAAATACGCCAACCAGGAAACCAGTTCGTTGGAAGCTGGTCAGCAGTTGAACGTTGACTCCGTCCTTGACGGAACCTTCCAGCGCGCGGGCGATCGTCTGCGAGTGAACCTGAACCTGCTGAGGGTTTCAGATGGCGCATCACTGTGGAGTGAGAGCTTCAATATGGGCTTCACAGACAGCTTCACAATGCAGGACGAAGTGGCGCGGGAGGTGGCGGCGCGGTTGCAACTCAAGCTCAAGCCGCTCGCCAGCACTCGGACAGTCAATCCCGAAGTTTATGATTATTACCTGCGCGCTAAATATCATTTCGGCCTCCAAAACGAGGCCGACATGGAGTCCGCCATCGAGCTGCTGAAGCGTGCCATTGCAATTGACCCAAACTTTGCGCCGGCCTATGCGGACCTCGCGCACGTTTATCGAAACAAGGCTGCCGTTTTCAAACCGGAAGAGAAAGAGTGGGAAGAGAAAGCTTTTGTCGCAGTCGAGACCGCGCTTAAGCTGGATCCGAACCTGGCTGACGCACATCTTTCGCGTGGCTTCCTGCTCTGGACACATACTAACCATTTTCCACATGAACAAGCGGTCCAGGAATACCGCCGTGCTCTTGACTTAAATCCGAATCTGGACGAAGCGCACCATCAACTTGCTAATGTCTATAATCATATCGGGCTGCTCGACAAAGGCCTGGACGAAGTGCGAAGAGCAGTCGCCATTAATCCCGGCAATTCCGGGGCGCGGTTTCGGATCGGAGGGAGTCTTCTTTATCAGCGCAAATATCAGGATGCTCTCAACGCCTTTGCCGAGGCGAAGGGATTCAATCCTCCACTTTGGGGTTATCAGACTGCCTGGGCACTGTTTCAACTCGGAAGAGTAGAGGAAGCAGCCGCCAGAGTTGAGGAAACCCTGAGGGCCTATCCGCAGGACGAAGGCGGAAGTCTGACGAGCATGCAGGCAATGTTCGCTGCCGCAGCAGGTGACAACGATCAGGCCGAGGAAAAAATTAAGAAAGCTGCGCAGATCGGCAAAGGCTATGGCCACTTTCATCATACTGCTTATGCTATTGCCTCTGCCTACGCGCTTATGAACAAGCGCGACCAGGCCGTGCAGTGGCTGCGAACGGCCTCGGAGGATGGGTTTCCGTGTTATCCATTGTTCGAACTTGATCCTAACCTGAATAATCTTCGACAAGACCCTAAGTTTCTTGCCTTCATGAAAAGCTTGAAAGAGCAGTGGGAACGTTACAAAGCTACGCTGTGATTCAATAAACGTGCGCCGGCAAGTTTCTCTGGACTGAAGAAAGAGAAGCTAATGATCACCAGAAGAAGAGTCGTATCAGGTTTAGCTGGTTCATTCATCTTTTTCCTGGGTATGTCTGCTTTCGCTCAAGGTCCCACGTCAGGTCGAATCGAAGGAACAGTCAGAGATCAAAACCGCGCTGTCGTTCCCAACGCAGAAGTTAGAATTCTCAGTAAGACAAGCGGTAACGAGAGAATCTTGAAGACTGATGAGGCGGGCCACTACCTGGCTGCGCTTCTGCCGCCGGGCTTGTATCGGGTAACGGTCGCAGTTCCTGGATTCGCCCCAGTGGTGCTGGATCCTGTCCAGGTGACTATTACAGAACGCACGCTGGTCGATACCGATCTCGTCGTGGCCGGCCCCAATGCGGCCGTTCGCGTTGAGCTCCTCCAAAACGATGGACCACAACTTGGGCGGGTCGTGAACTCGCGCATGATCTCTGAGTTGCCCCTTTCGACGCGCAACTTTACCCAAATCCTGAGTCTCTCGCCCGGCGCAGCTACCTACCTTCCGGATAGCACCGCCGTAGGCCGCAACACACAGACGATCTCAATCAACGGCGCGCGGATGACCCAAAACAATGTTCAGATCAACGGCATAGATGCCAACACGATGGGAACCAGCGCCGCCGTAAACCTGGCGGTCCCTGCTCCTGAGACGATCCAGGAGTTTAAGGTGCAGACGTCGCTCTACGACGCCACTTTTGGCCGCTCAGGTGGCGGCAACGTTCAGATCGTCACCAAGAGTGGCTCCAACCACCTTCACGGAGCAGCCTATGAGTATTTCCGTAATGACGCGCTCAATGCGAATAATCCATTTTTGAAAGCGGCGAATGTGAAGCGGCCCGTGCTCAAGCGTAACCTCTATGGCGGCACACTTGGCGGCCCCCTCCGGAAAGATAGGGCGTTCTTCTTCACTTCCTATCAGGGCACACGCGAGACGAACGGCGCTTCGATCCTCAATAGCGTCTCCTCCAGCGTTCTGGTTGCCCAGGGATTGACGGATGACCGTTCCGAAGCTGCGCTCTTGCGAATATTCAGTCCCACACTTCCTACGGGGCAGTCAATCGACCCGGTGACGCTGGCCCTTTTGAACGTGAAACTGCCAAACGGAGGATTCCTGATCCCGACACCGCAGGCAAACGGTCGGTACTTCGGCTCGGCCATCTCGCGTTTTCGCGAAGATCAGTTCAACGTGAACGTTGATTATCGCGTCAACGAGAAGAACTGGCTCGCGTTGAAATTCTTCTTCGCCAACGCGCCCTCAACGCTTGCGCTGCCGAGCTTTAAGGGGACTGGGTCAAACGTTCCTGGCTTCGGCGCCAATCAAGGAAATAACGTGAGGGTCTTCGCCATCCAGGACGTTCACACTTTTAGCCCGAGAATCTTCAACGAAGTGCGCGTAGGCTATAACCTGCACCGTAATCTCACCTCCCCATTTGAACCCGTTAAGGACTCGGACGTAGGCATTAAACGCGCCAACGCTGATGTCTTACCCGGCCTCGGGTTGATCCGCATCGCCCCGGCTGCCGGCGGAGTCATTGTCGGCACACAGACGAATATCAATCCCGCTGCCGCGTTTGTGGTGACTTTTGCGGATACTCTCTCGATGACGCGGGGCCGGCACTTCGTTCGCACAGGTACTGAAGTTCGTTTCAACGAGGTCAACTTCCATCAAAGCCAGTTCAAACGCGGTCAGATAGATTTCTTGAACTTCAACAACTTTCTGCTAGGTATTACTTCCAACTCAACTTTCGGCAACGGCATCGGTGATCGCCGGCAGCGCGCAACCGACTTTAACTTCTTCCTACAGGACGACTGGAAAGTCTCGCCTCGACTCACTCTCAATCTAGGGGTGCGGTACGAGTTGGACCTGCCGCCATATGACACTCGTGGACGGATCTCGACCTTCGATCCGAAGCTCTACAAGCCACGTCCGCCCAGTGATACCGCGGTCACTGGATTACTTGTGCCACTCGGCGGATTCATGCAGGCGGGAAACGTGATCCCTCAATACGATTTGCTCAATGTCCCAAATGTGAGCAAGTACGTGGTCAGAAGCATTGACCCGAATAATTTTGCGCCCCGCATCGGCTTTGCCTACTCGCCATTCAACTCAGATCGCCTGGGTGTGCGCGGTGGCTATGGCATCTTTTACTCGCGCGCTACCTTCCAATACGTCTCAACTTCAGTCACAGTGCCGCCGACCTACCTTTTAGGCAGAAGACAGAACGCTCTTTTCGCGGACCCCTTCTTCCCTGTACCGTCTGAAGACCAGTTCCCGATCTTCGTCCCCGGCGTCGCGCTTTCAGGTACAGTTTTGGATCGCGACATTCGTACACCTTACTTCCACCAGTACAACATGAGCGTGCAATACGAAATGGCCAAAGACCTGCTGCTTGAGGTCGCCTATGTCGGCACTCACGGGCTGAATCTCTTCCGCCAGGTTGCTATTAACCAGGCGCGGCTTGCCAGTCTACAGAACCCGATCATCAACGATGTCACCGGAGCGGTAATCACAACCAACACTCCTTCGAACGCGCCACTGCGAGCGCCATTTCAAGGTGTTGACATAAATGGCTTTTTCCAGAACCAGACTACCGCACAATCAAGCTACAACTCACTTCAGACGAGTCTGACCCAGCGGCTGACAAAAGGGCTGCAATTTCTTGCCTCATACACTTACGCTAAGTCGATTGATAACGCTTCCGGCACGGGCGGCGGTGCAGGCATCGTCGGCATCGTCAATCCCGGAGCGGTCGCTGATACGAGCATCATTCTTGGCGATCAATTGAACAATCGTGCCAATCGGGGAGTATCGGACTTTGACCGCCCTCACCGCCTCGTCTTGAGTTATCTGTGGGACTTGCCGAAACCCTCCTTCGCTAATCGTTCAACGATGGGACGGTTGCTGTTATCCAATTGGCAGGTGGCAGGGATCGTCACCGCGATGTCCGGACTGCCAATCGACATTTCCGATTCGAACGCCGGCTCGCTTTACTTGGGACTAAACAATGGCTTGTCGCGACCAAGCTGGGTGCCCGGCGCAACGCGCAGCACTGCAACCAGCAACATTCCGCCTGGATATTTCTTCAATCCGTTCGCGTTCGCGCGGCCCGTCGTCGTGGCTGGACAGCTGATACCAAGCTCAAACGGAACAGCCGTTGCTGGTCCAACGTGCGGTCAACCGACGGTTTTATGCACCGACTTCGGCAATGTCGGGCGCAACGTTCTGCGCGGCCCGAATCAAACTAACGTTGACTTCTCAATCATCAAGCGTTTTCCGTTTAGTGAATCAAAGAACCTGGAGTTGCGCGCCGAGTTCTTCAATCTCTTCAATCACGTCAACTTTGCCAACTCGATTAGTGACTTTAACGCTATCCTCTCCTCGGGCGGGAGCATAGATCCAAGCAGCGGACGCATCATCGACCCCGGTGCCTTCGGTCGCATCATTTCGACGAGCACGAATCCGCGAATCATTCAGTTTGCTGTGAAGTTAGTCTTTTGATCTGTTCTCCCCGACCTCGTAATCTGCTATGCTGGCGCTCGGGTCCAGACCTTTTGCGCGAGGTGTCCGCCATGAATTCAAGTGTTCTGTCGATTGCTCCTGGCTCTCGGCTAATCCGGTTTGCTTCACTCGTAATCGCGACTGCCTTGGTCACTGCGCCACTGTTGGCCCAGCGTCCAACAACGACGCCGGCCAAACCGCCGGCGCAGCGGGAAGCGCCGCCGAGGATTCCCGATCCAACTTTCGAAACGCTGCTGGGGGCGGATACTTACAAACTCTACGGCGAAGTGCGCAACGTGGGCCAACTGTTGAGCACCGGCGGCGCGGGTGAGATTGTCGATCCGATCATCAAACTCGCCAATCCGCCGCAGGAGTTCCAATCGATTGTAAAGTTTCTCAAGAAGAATGAAGAGGCACTCGCCACCTCGCGACTGTTGTTTGCGTCCTGGCCGGCGCATGCCGACGTTCCAGACGCATTTGTTGCGATCGAGTTTGCGACGCCGGAAGAAGCGGCGAAGTTTTCTCCCAAGCTGGAGAAGTTTTTGCCGACGGTGCTCCCGCCCGTGCCGATTGAACCCGAGCCAAAACCCGCCACTCCGCCGCAGGCAACACCGACTGGACCAGGAAAGCAAGCTATGGCCGAACCCGAAAAGTCGAAGGACGGCCAAAAGGCAGAAATCCAAACCGGAAAGCAAACGCAGAGTGAGCCCAAAAAAGAAACTGCACCAGGTTCCAATCCCAAGCCATCCCCGCAAGAGCATCAGCCTTTCGTGATCAGTCACAGGGGTAATCTGGTTTTCATCAGCGACAAGTCTTTCAAATTTGAAAAGCTTCACCCCGCGTCGAGCAAAGCACTCGCCGAAGATCAAAACTTTCGCATTGCGCACGATCGATTTTCCTCCGAGTCAATATTTCTTTACTTCAACGTAGGTCTTGAAGATCGATCAAAGCCTAAAGCTTCAGCGGGACCCTTCGTGACCGAGCAAGAAGCCGAACGATCGCGACTGAAAGATACGGACGCCTCTCCGGATCGAACGCCGGCCAAGCCGCCGAGCGATCCTTCAATGCCTCAGCCCAGCACGGCCCAGGAAACACCAAACGAGCCGCGCGCCGTTGTGCTCTTTGGCTCTCCTCAATCGACTCCTGAACCGACGCCGACACCAACAAAGCAACGGCAGGCCCAGATGGTGGCGTCCTCCCAGCTTGGACAGATGCGCGACCTGCTCGGAATCGGCGAGCCGCAATGGCCGGAAGCAGTTGGCGTCGCTTTGGTTCTGGACAATAACGAATACGTGGTGCGCGCTATTCTGATCGAACCGCCGGAGAGAAGGAAACTCCCGTTGCCGTTCGTACCGCAACTAGTTTCGGGTCCGGCTCATACTGCTGAGGCCCCACAGGTTCTTCCCGACGACACTGAGGTTTTCGTGAGCGTGTCGATTGACTTGGCCCAGACGTACGAAGGAATGCGAAAGCAGGCTGAGATTAAGGCTAAGGCAGATCCTGGGCCGCGATCCGGCACATTAGAAAACGGTGTGCTGGTTGCGTACCCACGCGAGCCTTTCCAAGATCCCTTCGCAGAGTTTGAAAAGAAAGCGGGCTTCAAGATCAAAGATGATTTGCTGTCAGCACTGGGAAGTGAAATCGCGGTTGCCGGTTCGTTGAAGACATTGGAAAGCGCGGGATTTTTTGGGCCGCCGCCGGCGCCGAAACCTTCGCCCTCACCGGGTGATGCCAAGTCGGATCAGGAGCAGAAAGGCAGCGACGTTTTTCCAATGCTGCTGATCGCGGTCAAGGATCGTGACGCGGCGCGCCGCCTGATGCCGCATGTGCTCGACGGTCTTGGTATGGGCGAGGCAAACATGATCGCGCAAGTCGAGAAACACGATGATGCCGAAATCGTGAACTACGCCGGAATGTTTGCTTACGCTTTTGTCGGAAACTTTCTCATCATTTCGGAAGCAGCGACAGTACGACGCGCCGTTAACGCCTGGACGAACCGTCAAACACTCGCTTCGAATAATGCTTTTCGAAACTTCACGCGTTGGCAGTCGCGTCAGACGCTGGGGCAGATTTATGTCTCGCCGGCATTGATGGATAGCTATCGCGAACAGCTTAAGAAGCAAGCACCGAAAATGGATACAGCGCTGCGTGATTTGCTGATGAGCCTGAGTCCGGCGCCGCAGGCAATCAGTTATTCGTTGAGCAACGAAGGATTTGGCCAATTGCATGAATTGCATCTGCCCAAAGATTTGGTAATCGCGATGGTCGCGAATACATCCGCCACGATGTCGGCTTTCAAGGAAGGCTCGCCTGAGACGAACGAGATGATTGCAATTAGTCTGTTGGGGATGATTGGCAACGCTGAGGCAAGCTATCGAGCAACGACCGGCAACGGTAATTACGGATCGCTCGATGAACTGGTAAATCAGCACCTGGTACAAAAAGAAATGTTAGGCGACGAGTTTCAAAAAAAGTACGGCTATCGTCTTGGGGTCGTCGTGGCAGGCGACGACTTCCAGGCAACTGCTACGCCGATAGAATACGGAAAGACCGGCAATCGTTCATTCTTTGTCGATAAGAGCGGGGTCGTTCGCGGGGACGATCACGGCGGTGGGCTGGCGACCGTCGCGGATAAACCGGTGCTTCAACCTTGATTAGCTATCCGCAGATTTCGCAGATTACGCAGAAAAAGAAAGAAACTTTGGCGGAACAAGAACTTCTCGGATCTTACCCTGTCCTTTTTTGGCTCTTGACGACTTGTTGTTTCGTTCTTTCTCTTCTGCGAAATCGGCGAAATCTGCGGATTCGATCTTCGCGGAAATCACATAACGTCAATCGAGAATCGAATCCACAACCTCACCGGCTTCGCCACGCACGCCCTTGAGAATTCGCGCTGACTCCAGAGTCTTCGGCAGAACGGTCAACGCCAATTCTGGTTGCGAGCGCGCGGCGACAGTGTTGGCCATCAGTTCAAGCACTCCTTTTCCGCGCGTCAGCCGCCGCGGGCGCCAGCGCGCTTCGTCCTTATATCTGGTCGATATCACCAGTCCGACACGCAAAGGCTTCAAGCCGACTTCAGCTCCGATTTCTTCGGGTAGAACTCTCTTTGGGTTTGTTGATTCCGCGGAACGCATGCCGAGTGGTCGCGGATACGGATGGACGCGTCCGCGCTCGTCAAGCACGGCGTACTCGTCTGAATAATACGTGGCGCCCGCGCGAATCAGTCGTTCAACCAGAGTGGTCTTGCCGCTGTGACTCAGACCGGGAATCAAAATCGCGCGGTCTTTCCACCCGACGACGCCAGCATGAACAAAGACGCGCCGTCTGGCGTGCTCAGCCACAGTCAACTGGAGGTGAGATTCAAAGGCATCAAGCATCTCGGCGAATTTGCGCGATCGCGAGATTCTCAGAATATTCCAGTAAGCGAGACTAAGACGGCGGACCTTTGAGTCGGTTTTTGCTTCACCAAAAATGATCGAGTACAGATGATCGACAACCCGGAACGATGCCGGCTTTGATCCTGGCGGAAATCGCGCGATTACATCTCTGATAATCGCGGGTTCATTGACGCGCACCCCGACGCGCACTCCGTAAGCGGTGAACGACATTCCATCCGCCCAACCCAGGCGGTCGATCTTTGCCATTCAAGTAGAAGGTCGCCGATATCGTGGTATGGACATTAGAGATTTTCGATCGGGACCGGCTCAACTTCATCGGCCAATTCAAATCCGAACACGCGCGAATAGAAGTACAGTTCACCGTCCAGCGAGCGCTTGATATTCTCGGCTCGGCGAAAGCCATGCTGCTCGCCCTCGAATGCAACGTAAGCAACGGGAAGGCCTTTTTTCCGTAGCGCTTCGACCATCATCTCGGCCTGGTTCGGCGGCACCACTTTGTCTTCCAAACCCTGAAAGAAAATCACCGGACACGACAAGCGATCCGTGAAGTTAATCGGAGATCGTTCGGTGTAGAGGTCTCGGCGCTCAGGGTATGGCCCAATCAGAGTATCGGAATAGCGAGATTCGAATTTGTGCGTATCCAATTCCAGCGCTTCGAGATCGCTCACGCCGTAGTGACTCGCGCCCGCTTTGAAGTCATCGCGAAACGTGAGCGCGCACAGGGTAGTGTAACCGCCCGCGCTGCCGCCATCGATCATCAAACGATTGCCGTCTACTTCGCCGCAAGCCGCCAGAAACTTCGCGCCATTCACGCAATCATCGACGTCGACTATGCCCCAGGCGGTATTCAACCGCTCGCGATAATCGCGGCCATAGCCCGTGCTGCCACCATAATTCACATCGAGCACGGCGATGCCGCGGCTTGTCCAATATTGAATACCGAGTTGAAGAGACGCAACCGCCGCCGAAGTCGGTCCACCGTGACTCTTGACCAGGAGCGGCGGCGTTTCGTTCGCCGGACCGTGAAAGTCAGAATTTTTTGGCCGGTAGAAAAAGCCGTGGGCTGTTAAGCCATGTTCGGTAGGAAACTCAATTGGCTGCGGCTCAGAGATATATCCTGGATCGATTTGAATCTTGTTAGCGCGCTGCAAGACTTTCGTCTTCCGATTTGCGAGATCCATTTCCACGATCGCGAACGGCTCACTAGGCGAACCGGCGCGAAACATTGCGCGACCCTGGGCTGCGCAAAGATACCCGATGTCGGCGTAAGGTACATCAATCCGTTCCAGCGCGAGCGCGCGCGTGTCGATCAAGCCAAGCCGCCAAATGCCCCGTTCAGCAAATGTGCAGACAATTTTGTCGGCGGATTCAAAGGCATATGTCGACAGACCGAATACCCACTGCGGTACGCCGAACTCTGCCTCCCTCTCGCAAAGGTTTTCAACCGAGCCATGTTCACTGGCGCGATAAATGTTCCACCATCCGGTTCGGTCAGAAACAAAATGCAACCCGCCGTCAGGAGACCACTCTGGTTGGAAGATCGATTCGCGCGGCCCGCCGGCGATTAGTCGCTGGTCGACAATTGCCCCGCCATAATCAAATTTGCCGATCCAGAGTTCGCAACCATCCCAGGGCATGTTGGGATGGTTCCACGCTAACCACGCCAAGCGTGAACCATCGGGACTGATGCGCGGCGAAGAATAAAAGTCTCTGCCGGAGACGAGAACTCTGGCTTCAATATTTCCGTCGTTGGGAATTGCCACCAATTCATTGACGGCTTCGCGCCCTTCGCGCCGGTGATCTTCGCGTATACAGATTATTCGATCCCGGCGCTCGTCCATTACGGCGTCGGCATATCGCACACTGGAATCAATGCTATCCTTGCTGATGATTCGAGGCGCTGACTCGGCCGACTGCTTATAGATTTGCTGATCGGCAAAATTCGAAAAGTAAACTGTGGCGTCGTGGGCTACGTAATCGCCGCCACCGTATTCATGAACACGGGTTCGCGCATTAAATTCACGCGGGCTAACATCAATGTTTTGACCCGCAGTCGCTCGCCGAACGATTACCTGTCGACCGCCTTCGGACGGACGCATCTCGATCCAATAGATGTCGTTTCCATCCATCTTGACCTGGCCGAGCCCGATCGATTCTTTGACAATCAAATCGGAAGTAATCGGCGATTTCCACGAACCGTAAGGAGCAGTTTTTCCTTGAGACATTTTATGAGTTAGGGCGATCTGGCGAATAAAGACGTGATTATGGTCAGAACTCAGGAAAGTGCAAGTCAGAACCGCCTGCGGTAGAGACTGTGTGAAAACTCATTGGATACTACCGGCTTCAGCCGTGTGGTTCATCAACTTCAACCTAACCAGCCACAGACTCTCATTGTGATACCATCGGCTTCAGCCGCATGGAATTTCAGTTTCGGCCTATTTTGCTCGAAAAACAGAGTTGGAGCTGAAATTGAAACTCCACGCGGCTGAAGCCGATGGTATCTGTGATCATCTTTCCGCGATCCACTTAGGTTCAAGTTGAATCTCCACGCGGCTAAAGCCGGTGGTGTCCATTTGTTTTCACACAGACTCGTAGCGGGCGGTTGATCTCTCGCGAGGAAAGCGCTGTAGGACCAACGTTGAGACAAGAAGCAAAGGCGCCGACCTCCCCCAAAGCCGGCGCCCTACCCTTCAGTCTCAGTTCTCACAAGGAGAATCAATGAATGAATGCATCCTAAACTCTTCCGCACGCCGAAGGGTTGCAGAAATCTTGCGATGTGTTCGCAAAGTTGTGACTTAAAAGTCTCAAGAGTGTATTAGACATTGACTCAGACCCCGAACAAGAATAACAATCACACGAATTATCTGATGAAAACCTGCTGCCGGAGATCAAAAACAAATGACCAGGCTCCGCTCTTATTGGGTTTTTTCCATCGCGATCACAATTATTTCGCTGTTGTTGGCGGCTATTCCCGCTGCTGAGGCCGATACGTTTCGTCCCGTTGTGCGTGGCCGTCGCGGCGTGGTCGCGGGCGGGCATCCACTTTCAGTCGAGGCGGGCATGCGTGTCCTTCAGCACGGTGGTAATGCCGTCGATGCTGGTGTCGCGACTATTCTCGCGGCATCGGTGATTGAGTTCTCGCATTTCTCGTTTGGTGGTGAAGTGCCGATCCTGATCAAGTTGAAGGGCAGGGACGTGGCGGTAGTTGAAGGGATGGGTACGGCGCCGGCAAAAGCGACTCGGGAGTTTTTTGTAAAACGTGCGAAGGAGCGCGGCATTGCGGGCACGACCGCGACCGCGCCTGATTCAGCCGCCACGCAACGCGCCGCGAGGGGAGATTTGGATATGCCTTCGATGCCCGGCGGGCAGCCGGGAATGATCCCGTCGACTGGTCCATTGTCAGCAACGGTTCCCGCAGTACTCGATGCTTGCGTCACCGCCCTGGATCAATTTGGCGCCAAATCGCTGTCCGAAGTAATGCAGCCCGCGATTGAATTGGCCGACGGATTTCCGATTGACGAATTGCGCGTCGAGTACATCAGAACGCGCGCACCGATCTTTTCGCAGTGGGCCGATGCTAAACGCATCTTTCTACCGAACGGCGCGGTACCCAAGGTTGGCGATGTTTTCGTGCAAGCGGATCTCGCGCGGACTCTGCGGGCGATTGTCGCTGCCGAGAAACGAAACGCTGGCCGCGGTCGTCACGCAGCATTGATCGCGGCCCGTAACTACTTTTACAAAGGCCCTGTGGCTGAGCGCATCGGCGATTACATGCAAACGCATGGAGGGCTAATCGCCGCGTCAGACTTCGCTGCGTGGCATGCCACTGTTGGCGCGCCGGCGAAAGGGGTGTATCGAGGCTATCAAATTTATAAGACAGGATTCTGGGCTCAGGGCCCGATGATGATAGAAGCGCTGAACTTGCTCGAAGGATATGACCTGAAGAAGATGGGCCAGAATTCGCCGGATTACATTCACACCGTGACCGAGGCGCTAAAGCTCGCATTGGCCGACCGCGATCGTTTCTATGGCGATCCGAATTTCGTGAAGATTCCTGCGCCGGAATTGCTTTCGAAAAACTACGCGGCGATGCGGCGGAATCTGATCGATGAAAAGCGAGCCTCTCTCGATCAACGTCCCGGTGATCCGACGAACATGAAACCCTTGTTGGCATCTGCGACCACAATTTCTTACAACGCTGCGCCGGTCCCGGAGGTCGAAAAAGCCAACGACACCACCTGCGTCAACGTTATCGATAAAGACGGCAACATGTTCAGCGCGACGCCTAGCGGCGCCTGGCTGCCCGCGGTCGTTGCCGGCGACACTGGAGTGCTGATGGGTCAGCGTCTGCAATCAGCACTCACCGATCCGAGTAGTCCAAACGTCGTCGCACCCGGTAAACGTCCCCGCATCACTTTGACTCCAACGTTGGTTCTGAAAGACGGCCAGCCTTTCATGATCCTGTCGACGCCCGGTGGCGATAATCAGGATCAGGCCTTGCTCCAGGTGCTGCTAAACATCATCGAATTCGGCTTGAATCCGCAGGAAGCAGTCGAAGCTCCGCGCTTTGATACTCAGCATTACGTCAGCTCGTTTGACAATCATGAGTTTCTGGCCGGCGTCCTCAACGTTGAGTCGCGTATTTCAGCCGATGTAATTCAGAAACTGGGAGCGCGCGGGCACAAGATCAAGATCCAATCCGCCTGGGGCACCGGCTCATCGCCGACGGTTATTTTGTACGACGGGAAGACCGGCGTGATCTCTGGCGGTGCGGATCCGCGGCGGGGAAGATATGCCGTCGGGTGGTAAGAGCGTTTACTCCGAACCGGTAACAGAGCGAGCAGAAGAAAGGATTGTGCCATGAAGAACTGCTTTTATTCGTGTTTCATGCTCATGTTTGTATTGGCGACTTCGCTAATTGCTCAGACAGGCAAGTCGTCTCCCCCTGTAAGCAAGGTATTCGCTGTGCTTACCAAGTCGGTGGATACAAAGACTGCTAAAGCTGGTGACGAATTAAATCTGCGCACGCTCAACGATGTCGTGGTCGATAGCGCAGTCGTCATTCCCATCGGCTCAAGAGTGATTGCGCATGTGTCGGAGATCAAGGACAAAGCAAAGACTGCGCCGCAATTTCAACTGGCGATCGTAATCGACCGGGCAATCACGAAGGGCGAAATGAACATTCCTTTGCAGGCAATCATCGCGGCTATCGCGGCGCCGCAAGATGATTCGCTCTCGTCCGATGCAACTTACGGAATGATGCATTCGAATGAACCAAAGATGGTTGGGAGCCGCGCGTCGACCACCGCGAGTTCGGGCGAGTTGTCGGCATCGAGTAAGGCGTCGTCCAACGCCGCAGTAGCCACGGCAAATCTCAAAGGGTCGATGGATGCCTTAAGACTGGATGAAAACTCTCAAGGCGCTTTGGGATATGAAGGCGTATCGCTCTCGTGGCGCCTGGACGCGCCGCCTCCGGTTACAATCATCGCCAGCAAAAAGAATGTGAAGCTGTTAGCCGAGACGCAGATGCTTTTGCGAATGGCGCCGCCGCGTCTGCCGAAATGAATCTCTTGTTGAGTGCGTAAAAAGACGGTTCTGTAGAGACAGAAAGGAATCTCATGATCAATGGCGCGCACGTCATCATCTATAGCCAGGATGCTGAAGCTGATCGAGCTTTTTTCAAAGACGTACTTGGCTTTTCTTCAGTTGATGTTGGGCATGGTTGGTTGATCTTCGCGCTCCCGCCGGCGGAGTTGGCTTGCCATCCTGGTGACGATAACGATCGGCACGAACTTTATTTGATGTGCGATGATCTGAAGTTGGCGATGTCAGCTCTCGATGCAAAGGGCATTCACTGCTCGAATGTGCAGGAGCTTCCCTGGGGCTCGCTTACCAGAATCAAGCTTCCCGGCGGAGGCGAGCTTGGTCTCTATCAACCGAAGCACGCGAGGCCTCACTAGCGTACAACGATGAACTGGCAGCAGAACCTCATTACTGAAAACGAGCACATCCGTGAATTGCTGGCCGATACAAGAACGATCGCCGTGCTCGGTATCAAGACCGAAGCGCAAGCCGGTCAGCCCGCGTTCTACGTTCCAAAGTACATGCACAACGCTGGATTCGAAATCATTCCCGTACCGGTTTATTATCCGGAAGTTACTGAGATTCTCGGCCAGAAGGTTTATCGAAGGTTAGCCGACGTCCCTTTTGATGTTGACCTGGTCAACGTCTTTCGCCGACCGCAAGACATTCCGCCTCATCTCGAAGACATCCTCGCAAAGAAACCCAAGTCAGTCTGGATGCAATTGGGGATTAGCCATGATGCGGTTGCCGAAGAACTCGCCAAAGCGGGAATCAAGGTGGTTCAGAATCGTTGTTTGATGGTCGATCACCGTTTGCTCGCGCGTTAGACTGTCCATGCGATAGAAGCCGCGAGACAAAGTTCCGCGATTCGCGTATTATTGCCGCACCCTGGTCGGCCGAGAGGTATCTCGTTATGAGGCTCCCCGTTCCTCTGACAATCATTTCAGCGCTCTCACTTTGCTTTGGATTGTTTTGCCAACGCGCAAACGCGCAAACTGGGTCCACTACGAAAAATGCAGATGCGACAATTTCGGGCAAGGTAACAAGCAAAGGAAAACCCGCAGCGGGAGTCGTCGTCGGTCTGCGTCTAAGTGAACCGAACCAATTTGATTCCACTTTCAAGGCTACCAGCGACCAGGAGGGCAAATATCGGATTACTAATGTGCCCCGTGGGAGCTATTACGTTGCGCCGGTGGCGCCCGCATTTGTGATCTCGGATGTGAACAAATCATCGGGGCAGAGTTTGGTCATCACTGAGGGCGACAACGTCGAAGGGATCGATTTCGATCTGGTAAAGGGCGGAGTGATTACCGGGAAGGTCACGGATACGGACGGTCATCCCATTGTTGAAGAACAGGTCAGTCTTTTGTCGGCCGATTATCCGCGAAGCGGTCCGTCATTTCATGTTCCGGGCAACTTTCAAACGGATGATCGAGGCATTTACCGGATGTTCGGAATACGACCGGGCCGTTACAAAGTCTCGGTCGGTGAGGAGAGCGTCTATCGTGGCGTTGGAGGACGACGTCATTCTCTTCCGATAACTTTCTATCCCGACACAAACGAAGCCGCGAAAGCTGCCGTCATTGAGATAGGTGAGGGCAGTGAGGCAACCAAAATCGACATCACTCTCGGCCACCCACTCGAAGGTTTCGCGGTCAGCGGACGAGTCGTGGATGGAGAGACCGGCAAGCCTGTATCGGGTATGCCGATCAGTCTTTCCAAGATCATGATAATCGACGCGAGCAGCCGGAGCGGTTACGGTGGAGTTACCGACGCTCGTTCAGATGCAGAAGGCGCGTTCCGTCTAAACAAACTGCCAGCCGGTAAGTACTCTGTTTCAATCGAGCCGCCACCGGAATCGGATTTGAGAGCCGAGCCCGTCGCTTTTGACGTTATCGATCAAGAAGTGACGGGATTGCTGATCAAGACCGCTACCGGAGCAAGCCTGTCGGGAACTGTAGTTTTTGAAGGAAGCCGCGGCCCCAATACCGCGGGGACGCAGGCGCCCTCCTGGCTCTCAGTGCATTTACGCAACGAAGGTCTCGGCTTCACCTCAAATCAACCTGCCCAGATTAAACCAGACGGCAGCTTTCGAATCGGAGGGTTATTGGCTGGGAACGTTACCTTTTCAATTGGATCATGGGGGCCAACAGGTAACGCCAAAGTGATTACGATCTCACGCGTCGAGCGCGATGGAGTGGTTCAACCAAATGGCATACAAGTCCAGACCGGGGAACGCATCTCTGGAATACGAATCGTTGCCGCTTACAGCAGCGGTAGTATTCGCGGCGTCGTGAAGGTGGAAAATGGAACCTTGCCGCCAAATGGTGATTTAGTCGTCGGCCTGAATAGAGTTGGAGATGCTAATTGGAACAGTGGTGGCGGAACCGCCGTCGATGCGCGCGGTCATTTCCTGATCGAGGGATTGGCTGCCGGCACCTACGAATTGACAGTCTCTGCTTATGTTCCCGAATGGCGGCAAAGACCACGAACAAGTAAACAACTCGTGACGGTCACCGATGGGGCGGCGACGGATGTTATGGTGACAATCGATCTCACGCCGCCTCCCATTCGTTAACGTTCGTTTTGATAAATACCAAGCGACAATGAGGACCTATCTCCACAATGTTCTTGCCGGGCTTATTCTTTTGTTATTACTAAGCTGCGCGGTGGCTGCGCAATCCCAGCCCGACGAGAACTCCACAGATGCGACCAGGACCGGCAAGATCAGCGGGCGCGTTGTTAATGACGCTGGCCAACCGCTCGCCGACGCGCTCGTTAGTATTCGCACCTATGGTGGCATGGGACCAGGTCGTACCACCACGACGGACAGCGAAGGAAATTTTGAAGTGGGTGGGCTCGAGCCGGTGGCCTATCTAATGTCCGCTTCCTTTCCCGGTTATGTTCCGACGCCACGAGACACCGACGTTAATCCTATCGGTTACTATCGGGTAGGCGATTCCGTGAGACTCGAGATGATTAAGGGCGGCGTGATTACCGGGACTGTAACCCGCTCGACAGGCGAGCCCGTCGTTGCTGTGCCGGTGCGTGCCTACATGATTCGCGACGGCAAAGGACAACCCGCACGTTATGGAACGCCGTTCCGAGAAAAGACGACCGATGATCGTGGCGTTTACCGAGTCTACGGGTTGGCGATGGGAACTTACCTAGTGGCGGCGGGCGGTGGGTACAATTCACCTTACAACATAAACGCTTATGGTACTGATGTGCCAACCTACGCTCCGTCTTCCACGCGCGATGATGCCACGGAAATCTCCGTTCGTTATGGTGAAGAGACTACAAACGTAGACATTCGCTATCGCGGCGAAGCGGGTCATGCAGTTAGCGGGATCGCGAGCAGCAGCGTAGCGGTCGACCAACCGACGGGGTTCAACATTACCTTGACTTCGGTCTTCAAGGGAGAGTCGCAAGCCGGTTATGCATCAGTCCAACCTCCCGGCGGTCGCGGCTTTTCTTTCTTTGGCATCGCCGACGGCGATTACGATGTCATCGCGCAATCATCTATCTCCGGAAGAGAACTAGTCTTCTCGGACGCCCGAAGAATCACCGTCAAAGGCGGCGATATTACCGGCCTCGAATTGATTGCGAAACCGCTCGCCTCGATCACCGGACATATTGTCCTGGAGGACTCGAAAGCGTCTGAATGCAAGGGCAAGCGCCGGCCACTTTTTGGAGAGACATTGGTCGCGCCCTGGCATAACGAAAGGATTGTGGCCAAGGATCAGCCGCAATTCATATGGAGCCTCGGAGGACCAACGCTTCCCGATAAGCAGGGCGATTTCACTCTGCGCAATTTGGCGCCGGGTCAATACCGTTTCAATGCTCGACCGATGGCTAAGTACTGGTATCTGAAATCGATCTCTTGGCCGTCGTCGGTAACCGCGACGACAAAGACTGCTCAAGGAAATCGCCCAGCCGACGCCGCGCGAAACTGGACCACTTTGAAATCCAGCGATCGATTCTCCGGTTTGACTATTACGATAGCTGAAGGCGCGGCATCGCTTAACGGACAGATCGACGTCGCCGATGGGCAGAAGTTGCCGTCGAAGGTGTTTGTCTATTTGGTTCCCGCCGAACGCGAAAAGGCCGACGACGTGCTGCGCTTCTTCGCTTCCATTGTTTCGGCTGATGGAACCTTCTCGCTGAGTAACTTACCACCGGGCCGCTATCGGGTCATCGCTCAAGCCGCCAGTGAAAACGATTCGAACATTCTTTCAAAACTGCGCTTGCCCGATGAAGCAGATGCACGCACGAAACTACTGCACGACGCCGAAGCCGCAAAGATCGAAACCGAACTAAAGCCTTGTCAAAACGTGACGGATTATCACGTGCCTTTGAGAATGCCGACGCCGGTGCTGCAGAGCCCAGGTCGGTAGACCGCGGGCACAACCGTGTTAGAATGCTTAAACGGGAGATCGAACCATGGAGACTACTACATTGCCGGCCGATGACGCCGCTTCGTATCAAACCGCGGTTGACCATTACCTCGCGGAAATCCATCGTCTGCAGCAGCAAATGGATGACGACCAGGCGGAGATTGAAACGATGCAGGCGGAAACACGGGAAATCTTGGCAGACATCATGGCTAGCTTAACAGTCCACTAACCACGCTTGAGCATTTCTTCATGTGGAAAACCATAGTCGAGTTGGCCAAGTCGCTGTTCAATTTTGGGCGCACACTTCAGCAAAACAAATCGGACATCAAAGAGCTGCAAAGAGAGGTTCGCCAACTCTCAACCGCAGTACAATTGTGCGTGCGGGAAATCGAACATTTGCGTAAAACAGAAGCTCTTGGGCGAGAGAACATCCGCTTGCAACTGGAAAACGAACTGCTGAGGAAACTACCTCCCGCCAGGGAAGTAGTATACCGACCAGAAGTAAGCCGTTGCTCATAGTATGAATCTTCGACGACTGCGTGGATCCATAGCCCTCACGCTCCAGTTATTGATTTCCCTTCAGCGTAAGCCGAAATCTGGGGATGTCTGATATAGATCGAGCAATGGATCACAACGAAGCAGGCCGCTATTGGAACGAAAGCGCCGAGTCCTGGACCAAACTGGCCCGGGCCGGCTACGATGTTTATCGCGATTACCTCAATACGCCCGCGTTCTTTGCGATGCTGCCAGACGTCGAAGGCCTGGCGGGCTTGGATATTGGCTGTGGCGAAGGCCACAACACTCGTCTCCTGGCAAAACGTGGCGGGCGCGTGAAGGCTATAGATATCGCCGAAGTCTTCATCGCTCACGCGCAAGCGGCTGAAAAAGAAACCCCGCTGGGCATCGATTACGCAACAGCAAGCGCAGTCGACTTGCCATTTGCCGACGCCGCTTTTGATTTTGCCACCGCATTCATGAGCCTGATGGATGTTCCGGAAACCGTCCGTGTACTGGCTGAAGCTTATCGCGTTCTCAAGCCCGGCGGTTTTCTACAGTTCTCGATAGCTCATCCTTGCTTCGACACTCCGCATCGCCGCAATCTGCGCGACGCGAACCATCGCACCTACGCGATCGAGGTCGGCAAATATTTTCAAGGCAGTGAGGGCGAAGTCGACGAATGGCTTTTCAAAGCCGCGCCCTGGCAAGCGAAGCAAGGACTGCGAAAGTTCAAAATCCCCAGGTTCAGGCGCACCCTAAGTTATTGGCTGAATCTCCTGCTTGAAACCGGCTTCCAACTCGAGCGAATCGAAGAGCCCCGCCCCAGCGACGAAACCATCGCTGCCTGCCCTGAGCTGCAAGACGCTCAAGCAGTCGCATACTTTCTCCACTTGCGCGTGCGAAAGTTAGATGTTTAGAAGGATTCGGAACTCTCCGAAAGCAAAGATAAGCCTTGATGTTAACGGGTACTTCAGATAATAATTTGATAGGTATCCAGAATGAAGAGCAAATATCAAATCGTGTCTCAGGTTGCGACTGCGGAAAAGCCTCCGAAAGCGCGAATCTCTGAAACCGAATTCCGGCGACGATTAAAGAATATCGATCAATGGAGGAAGAAGCGCCTTGCCCAGCTTCGCGGCAAAGACTCGCGTTGAAGTTTACCTCCCGATTCGCTACGAGCCTGCCTATCAAGACACTCTCTCCTGGCTTATCGATGAGTTTACCGAATTGCGCGGGGGCTGCACGGTGCACGAGAATATTGGCGGTTATTATCTGTCTCAAAGCAATGAAGTCATTGATGATCGCGTGAGCTTGATCTACAGTGACTTTCCCATGAACTGGGACAGAGAAGCTGACCGCTCGGATGTCCTTAAATACTGCGCGAGATTACAAAGTTTCTTACTCACAAACCTTTGGGAAGAAGAGATCCTAATCGGCGCTTACCCGGTTGTACACGTCCAGCAGTAATCATTGACGCAAGGGGCCGCAGTCATTTGTCGAATCAAAGAGACTGGCAAGCTGCTTTTCATAACCACATACGCGTTGGAATAGACATGAACAATAACAAGAAGAAATACAACTACGGTAAGTGCCAAGTCTGCGGCGAGCAGATGCAAGAGAAGAAGATCAATCAGGACTTCTGGTTAAAAGGAAAGCTGGTTGTAATCGAGTCAGTGCCCGCCGGCGTTTGCCCTCAATGTGGTGAGAAGATTGTGAAAGCCGACGTTGGACGGCAACTCGCAAAGCTGATCGCGAACCTCAGCCATGTGTCCAAGCGAAAGACTATCACCGTCCCCGTTATCAAATACGCCAAGGAAGCAGCGTAGGTACTGTTATTGATAGCACTTCGCCCGTAAGAAACCGCCGGAAAGCGGAAATCTCGGACGCCGAATTTCGGTTAGCGAACATTTCTAATGGAGAAAGAAGCGCGCCGCGATGAATTTTCGGATTGCGGATTTCGGATGCGGAGGACGGGTCGCGGTTCGCGAAGTCTCTCCACGTAAGGGCTATGCGAACTCCGCGACGACAACCGTGCGGCGAGTTCGGCTTTTTCTCAAACTGACGCGGCCGTTTAGTTCTTCGTTTGCTAATGCTTCGACTTGCTTGGCAGTTCTTTCGTCGATGTAAGGTTCGCCGCAGTTTGCGCAGATCCGTGCGGGAATATCGGTGACGAGCACAATGGCCTCGCGGCGCTCAATCGGAAGCACTGTTGTGCCGCGCTTCATTCTCTTGTTCTTACAGATAACGCAGGTCATTTGCGGATGCGTCTTCTCCAAAACCGCGCTTCAGCCATTTTCGGCGATAGTCCGGCCAATCTCTTTCGGTGTTGCGCCGGTGGCAAGCATCGCACGCACCAGCAGCTCGATTGATACGGAACCGTCGCCGGTCTCGGCTTTCGCAATACGCGATTGGCTCGATTGAAGTTTTTTTGCAAGTTGCGCCTGGGTCATGCGCTGCTGGCGGCGCTCGCGTAGTTTGCGGCTCAAAGCCAATTTGATCTCGATCAGAGCAGATTCTTCCGGGGTAAGTCCCAGGAACTCGGCCACAGTACCATCTTTCCAACCCAAAGCTTTGACACGCCTTTCGGACTTAGTCTTTTTCATGATCATTCATCACGCACGCGCAGTTCGTGGCAACGCGGGCCAATGTCGGGCATCGGGCGCGAGTGCGGCAACGAAAGCTTTTCACCTTGTTGCAATCGCCGCAATAGCAGCCCCGCTTCCAAACGAGCGTCGCGGGAGAATGGCGGGGTTTGACTTCGCCATGTAACCAGCGGAGTGGCTTGTCTCCCACATTCACGAAACCGACTATATGTCATATGCGACATCCAGCCAAGAGCTAAGCTGGGTACGCAGTCGTCCCGACTGCTTTAACCGCCAGCACGGCCGTGCGAATTCTCCGTTCGCGCCATTCGCAGCGGTCGCCGCATGCACAAGCAGTCGGGACGACTGCGTACCCAGGCGCTGACTGAAAGATTCTCTATCTCCTCCGCTTTTTCCTTCTCCGTAAAATCTGTGTAATCTCTTGGATTCAAAACATGTCTACTGAACCTAACAAAGTCATTTACTCAATGGTCGGTGTCAGTAAGTTCTATGACAAGAAGCCGGTCCTGAAGGATATCTATCTCTCTTATTTCTACGGCGCGAAGATTGGCGTCATTGGGCTCAATGGATCGGGGAAGTCTTCGCTGCTGCGCATACTCGCGGGAGTTGATAAGGATCATTTGGGCGAGACGGTTGTCTCGCCGGGGTTTACGGTTGGGTTTCTCGAACAGGAACCTTTGATTGATGACTCGCGCACAGTACGCGAAGTCGTTGAAGAAGCCGTAAAGCAAACTGTTAGTTTGCTGAAGGAGTTCGACGAGATCAACACGAAGTTCGGCGAAGAAATGTCGGATAATGAGATGGACAAGTTGCTGCAGCGACAGGGCGAGGTGCAGGAGAAGCTCGATCAGCTCGACGCCTGGGATTTGGATTCGCGTTTGGAGATGGCGATGGATGCTTTGCGTTGCCCACCTGCGGACACTCCAGTGAAAGTCCTTTCGGGCGGTGAACGTCGACGCGTGGCGCTGTGCCGTTTGCTTCTGCAGAGCCCCGACATTCTTCTCCTCGACGAACCTACAAACCATCTCGATGCTGAATCGGTGGCGTGGCTTGAACATCATTTGCAGAGCTATCCGGGTACGATCATCGCGGTGACGCACGACAGGTATTTTCTCGACAATGTCGCGGGCTGGATTTTGGAGTTGGATCGCGGCGAGGGCATTCCGTGGAAAGGGAATTATTCGAGCTGGTTGGAACAGAAGCAGGAGCGGCTCAGGCGCGAAGAGAAGTCTGAAAGCGAGCGGCAGAAGACTTTGCAGCGCGAGCTGGAATGGATTCGCATGTCGCCCAAAGCGCGCCGCGCCAAAGGGCAGGCGCGCGTCAATGCTTATGAAGAGCTGCTCCAAAAGGAATCGGAAAAGCGCCGCGAGGGCCTGGAGATTTACATTCCGCCGGGACCTCGTCTGGGCGATGTCGTGATCGAAGCGGACAAAGTCACCAAGGCTTACGGCGACAATCTTCTGGTCGAAGACATGACGTTTGCTCTTCCGCCGGGCGGCATCGTCGGCGTGATCGGCCCGAACGGCGCGGGCAAGACCACGCTGTTTCGAATGATTACGAAACAGGAAGAACCCGATAGCGGAACTATCCGTATTGGCGAAACAGTTGAACTGGCTTATGTCGATCAAAGCCGGACACTTGACCCGAATAAATCAATCTGGGAAGAGATCTCCGGGGGCGCCGATGTTCTGAAGCTGGGAAGCCGTGAAGTGAATTCACGCGCGTACGTGGGGCGGTTCAATTTCTCCGGCTCAGACCAACAGAAGAAAGTCTCAATGTTGTCTGGCGGTGAACGGAACCGAGTCCATCTCGCCAAAATGCTGAAAGAAGGCGCAAACGTTTTGTTGCTTGATGAACCGACAAATGATCTTGATGTGAACACGTTAAGAGCTTTGGAAGAGGCTTTGGAAAACTTTGCCGGCTGCGCAGTGGTTATCTCCCATGACCGCTGGTTCCTGGATCGCATCGCCACGCATATGCTGGCGTTCGAAGGTGATAGTAAGGTTGTGTGGTTCGAAGGCAACTATTCAGATTATGAAGAAGATCGCAAGGCGCGTCTGGGCGCGGAAGCGGAAGTGCCGCATCGGATCAAGTATCGACAGTTGACGAGATAAAATCCGCAGATTTCGCAGATTACGCCGATAAAGGTCAGCCACAAAAAAGCACAAAAGGCTCAAACTGAAAGACGCCCGTCACCTTAACTCTCACGCAGAGGCGCAGAGCCGCAGAGTAACCGCAGGTAAGACGACACATTTAATAAGGTCTTACTGCTTTTTGAATCTGTGTAATCGGCGCAATCTGCGGATAGTTCCCTGGTCCCGCTTCTCGGCGTGGTCTGCTTCCTGCTCAGGTCCGCCGGCTGCTTCCAATGACGCGGTGATGAGTTCGTCGCTGGGGCGCTGTCCGTCGATGAATGCGAATACGTGGTAATTGGCGCCACGTTCGCGAATTACTTCAATGCGGCCCTCGTCCTTCAGGCGCGCCAGTTCCGTCATCAAAAAATTCTGTTCGGCGCCGCTCAGGTAGCGATAATCGATGTCGAATGCGAGACCCGTCGAGTGAGGTGGCGTGTCAATGAGCACGGCATACCGGTTAACTCTGCGGAGGGCGCGCTGATATTGTTCCGGTCGAATCAGAGAGCTTACCAGTAACGGACGATCAAACTTATCGTGGTAACGCTGCGCTACTTCTTCAAGAATCTTCAATCCTTCGGGTCTTAGTGAGCTAAGCAGATAGATCTTCAGCGCCTGGCGGTCAGATGAATCGTCGAGGTTAAAAGAGCGTCCGCGGAAATTCTTTGCGAGCGCCTGTAAGGACTCGTAATCGCGCCACAGTTTCGGCCGGCTTTCCGCCGAGCTGTAGGATTGCCCGTAAGATTGCCCGTAGTATTTGTCGAGCTGCGCTTTGTCTTCATCGTTCGATTTCAACTCCTGCTGTCGCGCGTTGATTTCTTTTTGCAGCTCGTCTTGTTTCGTGAGATCGCTCTTTTTGAGCTCGCCCAACTGCTTCTGCAAACCTGAAATTTCCTTTTGTAGATTCGCGTGCGCAGTTTCCAGCCGGGCGTAGGCATCGCGCAGTCCGGCTTCATCGTTAAGTTCAATATTCTGTTTGGCCACATATCGCGTGAACACGCTGCCATCCACCCTGGCCCCGACGCCGAGAAGGATGTAGGTATCGGTGACCGCAGGCACCGGAACCACTTCGCCGCGCTCGATCATTGCCGCGAGATCCACAAAGTCCTGAACGGGTTGCACGTTGAATTTCTTGACCTCGGCAACCTGGGTAGCGAGAAACCAATGCCGATCCTCGTAGTGGCGGAGCTCGGGTGGAATTTCAAGGGCGACATCTCCGCTATGGCCTCGATCTTCTTTTACCTTTTCCATGCTCCGCGCCCAAAGATCAGGATCAGCGCTGCGTAGGCTAGTCTGATTGAGCACGTCGGATTGGGGAAGAGCCTGACGTTTTAGCGCCTTTAAGTGGATGAGTGCCCACGAACCAGCAGCGATCGCGGCAGTGGCGACGATGAGTAATAAAAGATACCCTGGTCTTCGGTTCATGATTCAGTCAGCAACTGAGCCGAAAAACTTAAGATTAGAAGACTATCAAAAGATGAGACCCGGATCGATTCCAGGCGACATTAAAGTTAACCAAAACAACAATTCACGAAACGGTCTTTATCGTAGATAATTAACCCGCGCAGCGGGTGTCGGCATAAAGTCTTCCACCCCAGCCGAGATGCTCGGCTGGGGACCCCGGCCTGGGGCGTAAGCCCAGGAACCCGTCGTTGAAAATGTATTCAAAGCCCGCGGAGGGGGCGACAGCCCAATCGATTGGTCGGGTCTAGATCTATCGCCCGCTTCGCGGGCTTAATGATTAATTATTGTCCTCGATCCCGGGGCTTGCGCCCCAGGCTCTATGCTGGCGTCCGCTCCGCGGATTCACGCATACTTTGAATGCAACAATATAGCGATGAAAGACAGTAGCATACACCTCAGCAGACGCAACTTTTGCAAGATTGCGAGTGGAACCGTTCTCTCGTTTGCCCTCGGCAGTGCTTGCCGTCGTCGTAGTTGGTCGAACATATCAAATGATGGAAGGCTCAGCGTGCGACCGCGCGAGGCCGGCAAGTCATCTGGCCAATCATCCATTAAGGGACAGATTAAGCTCGGGCTGGATCGTGAACGTGATGGAATCCTTCAATTACCCAAAGCCGAAACTAACTCGCCTTTGCCGCTGTTGCTACTTTTGCACGGCGCCACTCAAAGTGCCGACGACATGTTTGAGTATCTTGGTTCAGCGCATGAGGAAGCGGGGGTTGCGGTCCTTGCTCCCAACTCTCGCGAACAAACCTGGGATGCGATTACCGACAGCTTTGGGCCCGATGTGGAATTCCTGAATCGCGCCCTGGAACGTGTTTTCGAAATGGTGGCGATCGATGCGACCCGCATTGCTGTGGGTGGATTCTCTGATGGCGCCACGTACGCGATTTCGCTTGGATTAATCAACGGCGATCTCTTCAGTCGGGTTGTCGGCTTCTCACCCGGATTCGTCGTCGACGGGACGCCGCAGGGAAAGCCGCGCTTCTTCATCTCGCATGGAACGCGAGACCACATCCTGCCAATCGACAGATGCGGTCGCAGGATCGCCGCCGACTTGAAGTCACGTGGGTACGATGTGACCTTTCGAGAGTTTGACGGAAAACACGAGATACCGGCTGACGTCATGCGTGAAGGCTTGCGTTGGGTAAGCTCCGAACTTAGTCCACCGATTTCGCAGACTACACAGATTAGGACGCTCAACTGGTAAGATTTTTGGAGTCTGAGTAATCAGTGAAAGAGTTCGTTGATCCATTCAGCCCTATTTTTGGCGCCTCGGATGGACCGAGTAAGCTACCTATGGAATTTCAGTTGCACGTTTAGAAGAATAGGATTTTCTGGTTTGGTGGCAAGGCGATAAACTGTTTGAGGCGGCGGATCATCCTGCGTCAGCTCCTGGGACTTATCGCTGCCAACTGCTTGCTCCTTTTCCGTCATGGCCTGTCCGACCCCGCCGTCCATATCAAACCTGGCAGCGGTAGCGCCCCATTGCTTTTCCCATGATTCGACTTGCTGACGTCGCAGCCTTATGGCTCTGGAGGCGAGTTGGTCAGAGGGCACCAGTGGTTGCGCGGCGACAATGATTGTAACGAGTTCTCCTACGTGATTCTTGGTACTGTCACTAGGCGTAATGGTGAATTTCCCAGTGGCCGAGGGAATATAAATCAAGCGTCCCGCCTTGACGCGGTTCAAGTCGTTTGTCTTTAAGGTTGGGAAAATCAGCAACGGTTCGCCCAGGGTTCCGTCAGCGTATTGCGCTCGATCGATGACATAAAGATAGCCGGGGCGCGATAACGATTCGATACCGAGACGGACCTTCTGTCCAGGATATAGCGGCGTGCCCTCTTCGATTCTCTCTGGCGTCCATTCGACCGCGGTCCCTTCCTCGTCTTCGATCAATTCTTTGGTCTTGTCCGCAACAGTGGATTTGCGAAGGCGCCAGAAGGTGACGCCCATTTGCGCGAAAGTCGTTCCCGGAGGCGGCGTAGCGGCATTGCCGGTGGATTTCGAGGCCGGCTTGTAGCGCGCCGGAGTTCTCTTCGCGGATGCCGGACGTTCCTTAATAAACTCTTCGGCCTTGATTGCCTTCGAGGCATCTTCGTCCTGCGCGACAACTGCACTGGCGCCGGCAAGACAAGTAAACAAAGCCAGCAGTACGAGCACTCGATTAGTTAACATGATCCCTCCTCATTTAGCCTCGTGAGACAATTCAACGAGATTGACCAGAACGTCACTGCGACCCTTTACGAAGGTACGCTTCTTGGACTTATCAGCAATTACTTCTGGACGATTGTTATCATACTTTTTCAGATAGGCTTCCATTTGCGAAATTTGAGCCGGATCGGCAACTACTCCCGGATCTTTCTTATTTCCAGCGGCGTCCCTAAAGATTGCGTCCAACTCGGGCACCGGTTGCGCCGCCCAGATGATCCAGAGGCTCTCTACACCACTCTTCTCCACAAAATAGCCCCAGCTTGATTGTGTCGTTTGATTGGCGGCCAACTTTGCATCCAGTCGATTTTCGCGGGGTAACGGAAACAAGATGTTATATTCCGGCGCCCCGTTCTTCGCGGGTCCAACGCTGAGTAGGTAAAGGGCGCCGTCTTGCGCTGGTTGAATATTGAACCGAAACTTCCAGCCGGTATCAAAGATTTCCTGGCCGGCCGAATTGAACGGGTCGCCATCCGGCTTGTTGTTGCGCATCTTCTGCACAGTCAGCCAGTAGGTCAATGATTGCTCTGGACCAATTGGCGCCACAACCGGCGGCTTGGACGGTTCCGATGCGGCAGGTGTCTTCGACCTGATGGCATACCAGATTCCGCCAACCATCAAGGCGAAGATCACCGCGGTGCTCGCCCCTATCACAGACACTCTCCGATAGAAAAGTGTCGGTTTAGCGCGCTGGAATTTTGCCGGAGCTACCGGATTACCGAAATCTTCTCCGTAGAAGTTGAACACATGAGCCGGCGCCCCCGGTCTAATTTCGGTTTCACCCAGATCGTGGATGTAGCCTGACCAACGCGAAAGTTGTCCCAGATCATCGGCGACGCGATTCGAGAGCAGGATGTGCCCGCGGTCCCCATAATCCATCACGCGTTGAGCCATGCTAAGGCCGCCGCCGGCAATATTCATGTTGGTATTTACATCTGCCACGCGATAGACCGGACCGCTGTGCACTCCCATCCGCAGCTCGATATCTGATCGGCCCTTCAAGGCCCGGCTAATGTCGATCGCGCACCTGACCGGAGCTTCAGGATCACCAAAAAAGGCCAGTGCCACTCCGTCGCCGGCTGGCAAGCGGACAAGGTGCTCCTTACCCGCACGGCGGCATTCAGCGGCGTCAAGAACAAGCCGCTGAAGCTCGGCTAAACGCCCCTTTTGCTGATCCATCAAAAGCTGTGAGTAACCTACTATGTTCACTAACAGGACGTGTGCGGTCTCCAGCGTCAGGGTTACCGACTCTTCGCTCGCACGCTCTCTCGCGCCTTTAAGATCCGATCGTGATTCATCTTGTTCATCATCTCCCAGTAAGGCATTCGACAGTAGATCTCCAAAATCTCGCGCGCGCTTGAAACGTTGTTTCGGTTCAAAAGACAAGGATCTGAGAATCAGTTCTTCAGCTGCTTTCGGAAGGCTCGGTCGCAAATCGGCGGGCCTGACACGAACTCCGGATCGTTGCAGCTCGAGAAGCTGATAGGCTGAATCTGGAGTTGTCGGTCTTCTTCCCGTTAGCATTTCATACGCGATCACGCCGAGAGAATAGATGTCACTCGCGGTCGTAAGCGGCAGCGCGCTTAACTGCTCGGGTGACATGTAAGCAACCGTGCCGACGGCCAGATCCTTTGTGGAACCCGAGGAGACCAGAGAGTCCTTGACCCTGGCCACGCCAAAATCAATTATCTTGACCTGTTCATCATCGCCTATGAGGTTCTCCACCATTACATTATCCGGTTTCAGGTCGCGATGAAGAATCCCACTCTCGTGAGCAGCGGTCAGCGCCCGACCCATCTGAGTGATGATCTTGGCGGCCTGCTGAAACTGCATTCCCTCGGGCGTGATCAGAGCCCGCAGCGGGATGCCGTTGACGTATTGCATGACGATGTAAGGTTGCCCATTTTCCGTGACGCCCGAGTCGAATACTCCCACAATGTTAGGATGATTGATTCGCGTGAGCGCCTCAATTTCCTGTTTGAATTTTTTGGCGCTCCATTCGTTTTGCTTTTCGTCATCGCGCATAACCTTGACCACGACCTTGCGCGAGACCATCTTCTGGTCCGAAGCCAAATAGACTGCGCCGAAGCCCCCCTGGCCCAACTTCCGCTCGATAAGATAGCGGCCTTCGAGAATCACGCCGATTAGCTTGTCGTTTGCATCTTCCTTGCGGGGTGTAGTTTCAGCAGGCGCATCCCCGCGGATCGTATCTCCACCCAGGTTATCTTCGAAGTAGTCCATCACTGTGAACGTGGTAGCGTAGACTTTAGTCTGCGACTGCCAGCGAAACTCGAACGCAGACTGAAGTCTACGCTACGTTACTGACTGTTGCCATTGCCTACCTTGGCTATGATCAGTCTTTCAGCGCCTCCCTGGCGAGTATAGAAGACTCTTGGCCGCTGAACCTTCTGCTCGTCGGGCTCATCCTCAATTAACTCCTTGCTGCCCTTATTTCGATCTCTTCTTATTTGTGGTACGTGCTCGGTGGCGTATGCGAACCATTCTTGAAGCAATATTTGACGATCGCCGTCAAGATCGGCGAGACCCTTTTTTATTCCATCCTCGAGCAGCGCGTAAGCCAGATAGCTATGCTTCAGCTTTTCGGATTCGAACGCGACCTCGTCGCTCTGCGAAGCAGTCAGTATATACATACCTTTCTCGTATGCCAGTTGCGCCAGTCCCCGTGTATTCATGGGCCCGCGTCGTTGCTCTTCTGCTTTCAAAGCCTGGCCGGACTTACAAGCGTCAATCAGCAGCAATATTTGATTGGCCTCCAAATCTTTCAGCGCACCTTCCAGGTCCCTATCCGAGATGCTATGAGCCAGGATCATTTTGAATCCCTCCAGGTTCGTTCTCGCTCCCCGGTAACCGAGATCATGTGGAATCAAATAGAAGCGATCATGGTCAGCAGCGCCATGCCCGGAGAAGTAAATTATAACAGCGTCTTCCGGTTGTGCCTGGTTGATTTTTGCCAGCGTGCGCGGCGCCGTCGCAGGCAGCGGACCAAGGTCCGAGCCTGCCAGTCGTTTCAGAGCCAGCAGGATATTGGCTCTGGTCGCCTCGGCGTTAAATAGCGAGATCGTTACGATGGGATTGTAGCGCCCTATCCGCTCTTGTTGATCCTTTAATTGGCCGCCCATCTCCGTGGCATCTGCGACTGGATAGTGCAGATCATACTGAGGGTTTTCATACTGCTCTACGCCGATCGCCAGCACGTAAGCAGTGCCCATGCGTTTGAGATTGTCAGCACCACTTAATGAAAGGCTGGCGTCCCCACTCTTGATGTTGTCATTATTGAAAGCATAGACCGAGAGCCGGTTCTCTCCCGCGATCACCGGAATGGTTGCTTCCACGGTTCGTTTGCTCGCGCCCTTCAACACATCATCTGGCCATGTCTTCACCAGGAGGCCATTACGGAACAGGCGCAGATCGCGCGCGCCACATCCGAGAGCGTGCTGCTTGTCAGGTTCAGCATCGGTGATTTCGAGCTTGATGGTTACCTCGCGGGTGGCAATTTTGCCGGTGCTATTTCCACTGAGGGCGATGGCGACACGCGGTTGCCGGCGATCCTTCTGCGCAATATCCTGCGGGGCCTTGGGATCCTTTCCTCCAAAAATATCTGCAAGGACACCGGGATAGTAAAACTCATTGAAGTACGCCTCGACCGGCAGCGCGTTGAACGTGTCTCCTCCGAAACGCCAAAGTAGCAAATTCCACGAGTCGGGAGATCCATCAAAGAGACCATCAGGGGTGACTACCAGCCAATCATCACTGTTAGCCACCGGGACCAGCGTGGCCATTAAGGTTCCCGTCGTTGTCGAGACGGTCATGCTGCCATCCTCACTGGCAGAAATGATCCAGCGTCCGTCGCTGCTGAAGGTGACGCCGTTCACTTTCTCGGACCCGCCCCTCAACCTGCCCAGCTCTGTTCCGGATTTGATGTCCCAAATCTTGACGCTGCGATCGCTGCTGGCGGAAGCCAGCAATTGACCGTCCGGACTGAATGCGACTTTGAGGACCTCGTCGCTGTGTCCGCGCAACGTTTGTAGTGGAACACCGGTTGAGAACTCCCAAAGTCTTACGGTCTTATCTGCATTAGCTGCGGCCAGCAGTTTTCCATCGGGGCTCAGTGCCAGGGAGTTGATCTCGGCGCCCAGGTTGTCGAGAGTTCTGACGACGCTTCCCGTCTTCAGGTCCCAGAAGCGCACCGTTTTGTCTCTGCCGGCGGATGCCAGTAATCGCCCGTCGGCGCTGAAGACCAGGCTGGTGATCTCCTGCGTGTGTCCCGTCAAGGTGCGTGCCCGCTTTGTATCGAGGTCCCATATCTCCACCGTCTGCTGCATACCCGCGGAAGCAAGAAACTTCCCGTCAGGACTGAAGGCGACAATGTTTATGCTCTTCGGACTAGTCGGTAGACTGAAAGCCAGCCGTCCGGTGCTCAGGTCCCAAACTTTCACTTCTCCAC
>QHXG01000315.1 GCA_003222845.1 Acidobacteriota bacterium
GGCGACACGGCGAAAGCGCGCCAGGCTTATCAGGAGTTCTTCGCGCTCTGGAAAGATGCTGATGCCGATTTGCCGGTGCTGATCGAAGCGAAGAAGGAATACGAAAAGTTGAAGTGACTCCGGCAGTGCCCTGACGTTCTTGGACGTCCGGGAACGGTTCGTATCGTCCAGGTTCTTTAAGAATATTGGCGTCCCGTACGGGAGTCGAACCCGTGTCGCCGCCGTGAAAGGGCGGTGTCCTAGGCCACTAGACGAACGGGACGCACTGTGAAGATCGCGGTCCGAAAAGCGAAGGAGTTACGGTAGCTTAGACGAAAAGGTGGTGTCAAACATGCGCTCACAAGCGTAGCAGTAACTTCTCAAATCAAGACAGTGCCGTTAGCGGGTCACGATGGGAGAGGAAACTTCGAGTGATAGTCTTGATTACCGCTCGGTTGAGCTTTCGAGCAATCTATTGAGCGCGCGTCTCTCTGACGCGCTCGCGAATTTGAAACGAATCGCAAAGCCCATCTCGGCTATGCTGTAGACGACTTCACCCCAAAGCGAAGCTACACCTTCTGGAAGATGAATCTCAAGACGCGTCAACTCGCCGGGATTCACTTCGCCTCCTGACAAAACGAAGCAGCCGGTTGAGCTGAGATCGGAAATCGTTCCTCGGCCCTGGGTCATTAGGGTTTCCCAGCGAGTTCTCAGGTTCAGGCGGACGCGATTGGCGGTTCGTCGCTCTTGCATACGTCAAGATCGTAGCTCAGCGGATCTCTAAAGCTGAAGAGGGCGGTTCCATAATTCCTCTCTCAGTCCCTCACTCGGTCTTTCCCAGACGAAGAGGGACTCAACCTCTAACACTTGGCTGTGTGCGAGTGAATCACTGGCGACATGTTGCATCAGGCTAACTTCACTCTATAATCTTTGGCGTTGCTCACGCGGCTTTTGTTTCGCCGCATACTTTAGCACATGGAGTTTAACCCAATGACTATCAATCGATGCTTATCACTTCTGGCTTTGGCCGCCATGCTCTCGTTAACAGCAGTGGCCCAACACGATACTGGTAGCGGCGGCGGCGCGACCAGCGGTGGGGCGACATCCGGTGGTGAGTCTACGAGTCGCGCCCCAGTCAGACGCACGATCACGCGCCGGCCGGCCACGGTTCGTAGACCGGCAGCACCAGTTCGCCGCGGAATCACTGCCGAGCAGTACAACAAGCAAGGCGACGATTTCTTTGAAGCCAAAGAGTACGACGACGCGCTGGAAGCTTACACCAGGGCGGTGCAGCTAAAACCAATCGCCAGCGCGTACTATCACATGGGCTGGATCTATAACGATCGTGAAGACTATGACCAGGCTATTGCCGCGCTCCAGCAATCAGTGAGGCTGAATCCGAACGACGCCGTGGCGATCAATGAGTTGGGTTACGCGTATCGCAATTTGAAGCGATATCCCGAAGCACTGGATGCCTATCGCCGGGCAATTTCGATACGCCGAGATTACGCGACGCCGTATTATGAGATTGGTTGGATTTATAACGATCAGGGCCAATACTCACAGGCCATCGAACCGCTGAGACAGGCCGCATCACTCAAAGCTAATTACGCGGAAGCTCAGGAAGAACTTGGTTATGCTTATTACAAGCTCGACCGTTCGCAGGAGGCGATCGCTGCTTATCGCAGCGCGGTAAGCATGAAGCCCGACTTCGGTCTCGCTTATATTGGCCTTGGCGATGTCTACTACTACCAGACAAAGCAGTATCGTGATGCTATGCAAGCCTATCGCGAGGGCGTTCGGTACAAGGACGACAATCCCACTGCTTTTTACAACCTGGCGTGGTGCTCGAACGATCTGGATCAATTTGCCGATGCGGCCAGAGCAGCAAAACAGGCGATCGCACTGAAGGCCAACTACCCAGAAGCCTATGCTGAATTGGGATATGCGAATCGAAAGCTTAAGCTCACCAATGAAGCAATCGCAGCTTATCGCGAGGCGATTAGATTGAAACCGAATTATGGTTTGGCTTACACCGGACTGGGTGACGCTTATTACGATCTGAAGCAGTACCAGCAATCTATCGAGCCTTACCAACAGTCGATCGCCATCTCTCCAAACAATGTGCGAGTGCGCTACAACCTGGGTTGGATCTACAACGACTTGAATCGCTATGCGGAGGCGGCGGAGCAGCTCAAGGAAGCAGCAAGACTGAAACCTGAAGCCTACGACGCACACTCTGAATTGGGGTTTGCTTATCTCAAGTTGCATCGTCTGCCATTGGCTGCCGAGGAGCTGCGCACGGCTATCAAACTCAAGAACGATTATGCGACCGCGCATTACTATATGGGATTGCTCTACATCGAGCAGCGCAACAAAGTCGGGGCCCAGGGAGAATACGCCATTCTGCAACGCCTCGATCGAGATCTGGCGAAGAAACTCTTCGATGCTGCTCCTCCGAATATGCGATATTGAGGTTGCTGCTCCCTCTCCCAAAAGGAGAGGGAACATCAAAGAGATTCTGACGATAGTCGGTGCCACTCATAATGCCTACCGCCATAGTTCATCACCCAGTATTCGAACAGCACGATACTGGCGCTGGGCATCCCGAAACAGCTGAGCGTTACACGACCGTGATGGACGCGTTAAAGCGAGACGCCAAACTGTGGTCGGATATCGTGGAGATCCAAGCCGACGAAGCACGCCGCAGTGATATTCAGGCCTGTCACTCGCCCCAACACTTCAAACACGTCGAAGAAGCAGTCCGCGAGGGCACTGGGTATCTTGATGCCGACACTCTGGTCTCAATGCATTCGTTGGAGGCGGCCATGCGCGGCGCGGGTGCCGCCTGTCAGGCGATCGACGCTGTGATGGAGGGCGCCGCGAAGAATGCCTTTGTGCCAGTGCGGCCGCCGGGCCATCACGCGACGCCCGATCGGGCGATGGGCTTTTGTCTCTTCAATAACGTCGCCGTGGCCGCGCGGTACGCACAGAAGCGATATAAAGAAATCGAGCGAATCGCCATCATCGATTGGGACGTGCATCACGGTAACGGCACGCAGGGCATCTTTTATGAAGATCCTACTGTCTTCTATTTCTCGATGCACCAATATCCCTGGTATCCGGGCACTGGCACTCGTGGTGAAACCGGCCACCGTCGTGGTCTTGGCTACACGCTCAACGTGCCTTTGCGGGCGACGACTCCGACCGTGGATCAGCGGCGCGCTTTCGATTCCGCGATCGGCGAGATGGCTTCTAAGTTCATTCCCGATCTGGTCATCATCTCGGCGGGCTTTGATGCGCACCGTGGCGATCCGCTCGGCCAACTTCTATTAAGCGACGAAGACTTTGTGGAGATGACCCGAGTCGCAAAGCAGTGGGCGGCTGAGACTTGCGCCGGACGCGTCGTCTCATGCATGGAAGGTGGATACAATCTTGAAACCTTGGGCGAGACAGTACGTGCGCATGTTGAGGAGTTGCAGCGTGAGAGTTGAGCGGCGCGATCATTTGTCATTTTCCATTTGACATTTCTCATTTGCCATCTTAGCTCCCTCTCCCTCTGGGAGAGGGTTGGGTGAGGGTTTAGCGAGAACAAAACATTTCCCGTTTTTCTTTCTTTTTTCTATGCTGCGCACCCTCTCCGCTAACCCCTCTCCCAGTGGGAGAGGGGAATGAAAGATGTCAAATGGAAAAATGACAAATGATCCGCTCTGTACAGCGTCACGTCTGAGGAGTAAACTTTGCCCAAATTGAAAGCAAAGCCCAGGAAGAGCCTGCTCGGGAGATAGCCATGCCAGACTTTGAAATTACTTGCGCCGAATGTGGAGCCACGTTTCCTTTTACTGAGCGCGAACAGGAGTACTATCGCGAGCGCGGCCTCAGCCATCCGAAGCGTTGCAAGCCTTGCCGCGACGCGCGGCGAGCGAACTTTGGCGGCGCGCGTCAGGGGGGCGGAGGTGGCGGCGGAACCGAGCGCGAAAGATTCGAGATCGTTTGCGATCAATGCGGCAAAGCGGACACCGTACCCTTTAAGCCACAGCCGGGCCGCCCGGTACTATGCGGTGCTTGCTTCACGGCCAGCCGCGCACAAAATCGCGGGGCGTGATATATGCAAACTTATGCAAACTGTTAAGTTGCGCTACGCCACCGCGGTAATAATTACCGCCTTGATTCCCAGCAGTTCTGAAAAATCCTTCGTGTAGATCGCGTCTATCTTGCGCGTATTGCTCACACATTCGACCAATTCGTCCGTGGTCACAAAGCCGTCGCTCACCGCCTCGATTGCCCATTGCGGCAGGTGCGCGGCCGTGTGCATGAGGTCTTCGATTAAGCCGAGGTATTGCTCCTTGGTCTCAACGTAAGCGTCCAGTTTACTGTTGCGCTCTTTTGATAACTCACTCCAAAAACTCTTGCTCTGCCTAATCCACTCTTCGCGCCACGTCAGCACGCGTGCGTTGCGGCTGTCGGTGGCCCGCGTCGGGCGCGGCAGTCGCATAAAAAGCAAATCAGTGTTCTGAGTTTCCGCGAGAAAACTCTTCGCACTTTGATTGGAGCTACTATTCTGACGCAGATTATTGACCGGCGGCATGAGCGTGTGCCATACGCGACGAAAGACATTTGACAGCGACAAAGGTTGACGCAAATCGCGCGTGTCGAGATTGAACGAGAAAACATAATCGCCTACGCCCATCCCGAGCGCCAGGGCCAACGCGCGCTTATAAGGGGACGACAACCGCTCGGCATTGGCGCGCACGTTGTCGAACCACCAGGCGTCAGTTTCATTGAACCAAGTCAACAGGGTCGGATTACGAAAATAATTTCGCGGCACATACGCGTCGTCCAAAACAATTTCGAGGTCCGCTTCCGTCAACCTCTCGCAATTGTTTTCGATGAAAGCCTGTGACTTGGTCCAGGCCCACTGCGCGGGATCGTTCGCCGCGACGCGCGCATTCCAACGTTTTAGATAGAGTCCAAGGCCTGGCTCACCCGCCAGCGGCAAGGCGACCGACTTGAATTTCAAACGATGCAGCACGCTGAGTTCGAATCCGAGCCAACCGATGCTCCCGGCATTGTGATTGTTTTGGGTTTGCACGTGAAGCTACTTAATCCGCTTAGTCCTTAACAATAGACTGTCGTTTTTATTTTGGCCCCGATTGAAAATTGCAAATTGCAAAATGCAAATTTCAAATTGCTCGCGAGTATCACGACGTGCTTCATTTCTTCCTACCAGATCGCCCGCTGTTACGATTGTTCCGATGGGCTCAATTTGCAATTTCAGAGAGCCGCTGCACACGTACCATCAATTCATCTGCGATTGCTCCCAAGTCCGGTGCTACTTCTTCTTCCCGACCGTAACCCTTCAGCTCCTTGAACGGTTCCAAAGACA
>QHXG01000833.1:0-567 GCA_003222845.1 Acidobacteriota bacterium
CTTCTGGATCTCGATCCGCAGGCTAATAGCTCCATCTCGTTTCTGGATCCGCTGTCCATCAATGCTTCCGTATACGAGTTGATGATGGATGGGCAGATGACCAGCGAGATGCCGCTCTATAAGACACCCGTCGAAAACCTTGACATCGTTCCCGCAAGAATCAGCCTGGCGAAACTCGAATCGAAGTTGGTCGGCGATTTTGATGCGCCGTTTCGTTTGAAAGATAGGATCGAGCCGCTCAAGAAACTCTACAAGGTAATTGTGATTGACACCCCGCCGACGCTCGGTTTAATTACCGTGAACGCGCTGGTCGCTTCGACCCACGTGCTTATTCCAATTCAGTCATCATATTTTGCGCTCGAAGGGACCGACGATTTGCTGGAAACAATCGAGAAAGTGAAAGCCCGGCCAAATCCGAAGCTGGAAGTTCTCGGCGTCGTGGTGACCCTTCATGACAAGCGCACGACGCTGGGCAAGGAAGTTTACGAACAAATCCGCCGGGTCTTTGGTCCCAAGCTGTTCGAGACCGTAATCACGAAGAGTGTGCGGCTGGAGGAGTCGCCCGCG
>QHXG01000833.1:580-3281 GCA_003222845.1 Acidobacteriota bacterium
AGAATCGATCTTTACTTTTGCGCCCCAATCATCCGGCGCCGTCGAGTACGAAAAACTTTGCAACGAGGTAATGAGCCGTGTCTAGAAGAGGCCTTCCCGCCGGTTTGAGCATGCGTCACGACGCGCACTACGTCGAAGAGTTGACGCAAACGAAAGCGACGCACGTCGGGCGTCTGATTCCCATCGATAGACTGGATCCCAATCCCGATCAACCACGCACCGACCCCGGCGATCTCACCGAACTCACCGCTTCGATTCGCGAGAAGGGCGTGCTTGAACCGCTGTTGGTTAAGCCGACAGTCATGGGCCGTTGGATGATCATCGCCGGTGAGCGTCGCTGGCGCGCGGCCACCCAGGCTGGTCTCGAAGAATTGCCATGCATTGAAATGGATGTCGATGACAGCGGGGTTGCCGAGATTGCGCTGATCGAAAACATGCAGCGCAAGGACCTGACACCCTGGGAAGAAGCCGATGGGTTGCGCGCTCTGTGCGAACGCTTCGGTTACACCCACGAAGATGTGGCGCGAAAAGTAGGCAAGAGCCGCAGCACCGTTACCGAAGCATTGTCAATCGCATCCATCCCCGAACCAATACGCGAAATCTGCCGAGACTCCGAGATCACTTCGAAATCGCTGCTGCTACAGATCGTGCGTCAGCCCGACGATGAATCAATGCGCACGATGGCCGAACAGATCGCTTCGGAAGGACTGACGCGTGATGGCGCGCGTAAAGCCCGAAAAGCCTACATCGATCCGACGGGAGCTTCAGAACCTTTCGTTTATCGTTATGAAGCGCCGGGAAGGGAATTCAAGGTCGAGGTAAAATTCAAGAAATCGAATATCTCTGCCGAAGAACTTTTCGAAGCGCTTAATGCTGCAGCGCAGAATATTGACGAAGCGATTTAGAAGAGGTTTCTTTCTCTAGCCCAGGCGTTTACGCCCGGGAAAGCCTTTCTCTAGCCCAGTATTCACGCCTGGAAAACAAGATCCTTTCTCTAGCCCAGCCGTTCACGCCTGGGAAAACAAGATCCTTTCTCTAGCCCAGGCGTTTACGCCTGGGAAAGCAAGATGCCAATTGTTTTGCATTTAGCCTCCTTCAGGAGGCTTTCTCCACATTGCCTTCAGGCCAATCATCTTCCTCGCATTCAAATGTCTCCAACAAATCAGATAGCGTTCCTCGACGATGATGTTCTTCCTGTCGATCAATGTAGTGCGAGACTTTCACGAGTTCGTCCTTGCGCAGAGTGAGGACGCCGTAACCTTCCTGCCATTGGAGTTTGAACTTCGGGTGGATCTCTTTATTTACACGAAACGAAGTCGCGCCTTTGACTTGTCCGATAAACTCGGTAACCAACACTGTCGGAGGCAACCTGCAAAGTAGGTGCGCATGATCAGGCATCGCGTTGTGGCGGATCGGCCAGCCACCGCGGTCTTGACTTCTTCGTTGATGATTTCAAGAAGTTGCGGTCTCCAGACGCGGTCGATTAGCGGTTCGCGAGAGTGCGTAGCCCAGGCGAAGTGAAAGTAGAGTTGGTGGAATACGTGAGACATTTATCGATCTCCTGAAGGCTGGATTAATCATGTTACCGCCATCCCAGGCGTGAACGCCTGGGCTAGAGAAAGTGAGCTTAGAGAATTAGACTCTGGGGCTCATCCCTTCTTCTTCTTTTCCGCCGCCGCTTTCTTAGCCAGCGACTTACTCCAACGCTCTAACGTCGGTTGTAGCGGCTTGAAAAGCTTCGCCCGAATCTTATGTTGCTGCTCGTTCCACGCTTTCAATTGCTTTTCTACATACGCGCGCACCGCCGGCTCGACCGCGCCGCGTTTCACTGAATGGCGCAGAGTGAGATGGTAGTGCTGCCCAACCAGAGAAAAGATCACAGCCGCCAGATTTCCTTTGAACGATAAACGAGGAATTATCTGTTTGTGAAAGGGCTTGTTCACCGAAAGCAGGGGAGTAACCGCCACCTCGAACCACGCGCCCTGCGTTCCCTGGCGCGGATGATACAGTCCCGGCAGGTCAGTACCCTTCGCCGCCATGCGCGCCCTTGGCTCCGTAATCACACTCACTATGCGCAGACGCTCAATCCCGCGGAGATGCTCACGCGGCACGCTCCCGAGCGCGCTCTCAATGTTCTTCAAAGTATTACGCGGCAGCTTACCTTCGTATTGATTTTCGATCTTAACAGCCATCGCAGCACAGTTCTCTTAACGTGATGATTACATCAGCAGCGTCTCAGCACTCTAAGAGAGGTGAGCGTCCTTCGTCAAACGGACTGCTTCTATGTCGGCGAGCACAGACCAGATGAACGTACGTTTTGAATTAACGCCCTAACACAGCTTCAAGATCGCGCCGACCATGTACCACGCGAAGAATCCACACGTCCTCACCTTCAACGCGATACAAAATAAAGATCAGCGTCGCTTGTCGTGAGACGCGGTGGGCCATCAAAAATGAGAGTTGAATACCCCCAATGGCAGTTGGGGGATTATTGAAGTCCGGCCTACACAAGCTCGCCCATCCAAGCCAAATACCCCCGACGGAAGTCGGGGGATGATTCAAGTCCAACCTGTGTTGGCCCCTGCGGTAGGCAGGATTTGAAAAATCCACCGATTGCCATCGGTGGTATTCATGGAATCACGCAGTATCTCGTTGACCGAAGATTGGCTTAACAGGATGAACTCCCAGTTTTAATTACGCC
>QHXG01000832.1:0-769 GCA_003222845.1 Acidobacteriota bacterium
CAACTGTCCTGACCGTAGAAATCAAGTTCGGGGAAATTGGCTTTGTTGAGCCATCTGCTTCCCACAGGAAGAAAAGCGCTCGGGTTGCTTGGGTCTGAGACGAAGGCCTCCGAAACAGAGCTTACTCTGCCGAGCAAGTCGTTGATTGTGTTCTGGAGCCGGGTTAAGTCCGTCGAGTTAATACCAGTCGGATTTGTCGTCGCATTGAATGCCGTCGGCAAACTAAATCCGGCAAACCCCGGCCCATTGCCAAAAGAGACCGCCGGCTCGATGCTTGTTCCCGCCACCGAAGACCTGTCGTCGGTATGCTTATTGAAGCGGAGATTCATTCCGCTTTTGAATGTATGTGGACCAGTGACGTAGGTCACGTTATCGATGTACTGCAAAGTACGCACACCGCGAGCGTTGTAAGAAAAATTCGTGTTCGGCGTGGCGATGTTGATAAACGAGAAGGGCTCATTCACATCCGGATGAGGCGTTTCAAATTTGAAGAAGTACTTGCTGATTCCGAAAATGAATTCATTCGCGAGTTTCGCCGTAGGCGACCAGCGCCAGTTGAAAGCCCAGTTCTCCGGATTGCGAAATGTATCGACAAAATTCGGATTGCCGGGGAAGATTGGACGGCCACCGTTCGCCGAATCTCCCAGCGTGTTTTGTTGGCCCTTCGCATAGCGCACATAAATCAAACTGTTCTCGCGCAGTTTGTAATCGAACTTGACGACGAAATCATGTTGCCGCTCGTGCTGCGGCGAAAGCCAGTTAAATCCGG
>QHXG01000832.1:781-2408 GCA_003222845.1 Acidobacteriota bacterium
ATCCGGCCGTATTCAGACCATCGCCGACCGTAAAGTTATTGGGCAAGGGTTCGGCATTGATAATTCCCGCCAACGCCGGGTCGAAACCTATGCCGGTTGGGTTGGTCGCGATGTTATATGATGAAAGGCACGGCGCATTGTTAATCGGCGTGCCAGTGCAAGCCGGCAGGATCGCATTCCCGCTGGCGTCAACAGACGGAGTTGACGTGCCCGTTGGAGCGTTTGCTCTGCCCACTACATAACGATACAAACCGCTCTTTGCCTGCTGCGTGTAGACCGTGCGCGTAACCAATGACGTATCGTAGGCACGCAGCAGTTGCAGGTTGGTAAAGAAGAATAGTCTGTTCTTAATTATTGGCCCACCGACACTCCCGCCGAAGATGTGCTGAACAAACTGTGATTTCGCCGTGCCCGCGATGGTAACCGGATAGCTCTTCGCGTCGAGTCTCGGCGTCCGATAGTACTCAAATCCATTGCCGTGGAATTGATTCGTTCCCGAGCGCGTTACGAAACTTACTTGGGCGCCGCTGCTGCGTCCGAGTTCCGCCGTGAAGTTGCTCGTCACCACCTGAAACTCTGTGATTGAGTCCGGATTTGGTCGCAGCGGCGTGAAGTTCGAACCACCCGCTGTCGACTCGTTTATGTCGATGCCGTCGAGCGTGAAGTTGAACGCGCGGTCGCGCGAGCCGTGGACATTCACCCCGCCGCCCGTGTTGCCGCCAACAACCACGCCAGGCTGGAAATTCAACAGGTCAAGCGGATTTCGCCCGCGCGTGGTGACGATAGGCAAGCTTTCCAACGTCCGTTGTTCGACCGTGCTGCCGACGTTTCCGGAGGTGCTCGTCTGTACCGCTTCAGCGGTCGTCGTCACCTGCACCACCTCGCTAACCGTGCCAACTTCTAGAGTGGCACTCACGGTCAACGGTTCATTGACGTTCGCCAGGTTGTGGCTGGATACGAACTTCTTGAAACCCTGTTTCTCAACCATGACGCTGTACGTGCCGACTTGAATTAAATCAAAAGTATAAGTCCCGCTGTCGCTGGTCTGGGTTGTTAGAGAGACTCCTGTCCCTTCGTTGGTGAGCGTGACCGTAGCGCCCGACACTGCCGCGCCATTTTTGTCCAGCACTACTCCGGTAACTCGCGAAGTCGTTCCCTGCGCCAACGCGACCGTCGCAGTCATCGCGATCAGAATCAAGAACGAACAGATAAGATAAGCAAGCTTTTGCATTGGGGTCCTCCTGACAACGTGCGTGTAGATTGAGCGATCGTTCGGTGACGAACGGTGCTGATTCTCCTGACTGACCGAATTGAAAAACTGGCGAGCGCAACGCAAGTGTCAGAACCGCGAGCGGTACCGACCGGACCATCCGCTACCAAATTCGATGACTCTCGGAGTAACGCGCGGCTCGCGGCCGCGTAATAGCAAATGAAAAATGTCAAATGACAAATGGAAAATGATCCGGTCGCTACCGCTCGCGGTTCTGACACGAAGTCGTTGCACGAAGGTTGCAGGCAAGTACATCGCCAAAGTTCCGATCGTCAAAGTTCTTCTCAGGAAATTTCAGGCGAGTAGTGACTAAGTCCAGCGAAATGCGGAGGTTTGATTGCTCTTCTAAGTATTCAA
>QHXG01000316.1 GCA_003222845.1 Acidobacteriota bacterium
CGCATTTTCTCTTTAATCAAATGCCGAAGCTGCTCATCGCTGGTATCAATCAAACCGAGTTGCTCGCGTAATTCCTGCCGGCGGGCGCGCAGGTCTTCAATCAGCAAAGGATCTCCTTCGATGCTGGTCATGATTCTTGGCACGATGAGGTAGCAACTGATTCCGAAAAGGCCGGCGACGATCGTCACATCGAACGAGACCATCAAGCAGTCGGTCAGCAAACCTCCTGAGTCGCGACCGCCGTGAATCAGCAGCACAGTTCCTGCGAGCAGTCCCAGATAAACGTGTGCTAACTTCCAGTAACGAAGTGGCCCAACGCGCCGCGTGTAGATTTGTTTTCTTCCTGAGTAAGTTACGGCGCCGGCGATGCTGCCCAAACCGAGCAAACCCGTAATCCATCGCAGCGTCAGCCAGGTTCCGTTAAGGTGACCATTCAACCCGTACCTCCGCGCGGCCATCAACACCGCCGAGACGATAGCAATCAATGCGATCGCGCCCACCGCATGAACAATCAGCGCGGGAGTGTCCCGCTTGTGAATGTTACGTCCAATCGCATGCGTTTGATCCTGGAAGACGATGCCGATAGCATTCTTCGCTTCACGGAAATACTCGCGCGGATTGACGCGCACCAGCGCGCCGGTAGGACAGTTTTCCTGACATGAGTACGCGGCCTTCTTCGCTCCCTTAGGATTGAGCTGCGTGTTCTCGCAGAGATTACACTTGACCGCCAGTAAGTCCTCAGTTTCGGTGACCGGACGAGGCTCAGTCGGAGGCGCAAGACTTAACCAGGCTTTGAGCGTGCCGAGAAGTCCTGCCGGTGGGACGACTGGCGCTTTACGCGGGACCATCGAGATGGCGTTGTAAGGACACTGCGTCGCGCAATCTGAACAGCCAATGCAAGTCTTCGGATCGATATCGATCTGTCCCTGAGCAAAGCGGGCAATCGCGCCGGTTGGACATCCGGTCAGACATTCAGGGTCCTGGCAGTGAAGGCACACTGACGGCAACAACACCTGCTGTATTGATCGGCCATTTGGTTTGATTGGGCGAGCGATATGAATGCCGTGTCGTAGGAGCCGGGATTGACCATGGACCTTGTGACACGCCATCGAGCAATTCCCGCACCGAATGCATAGATCCATATCCATCACAAGCAGGTTTGTGCCGTCGATAATTCCGGTTGAGATTTCTTTAGCGGCAGCTATGACAGCTCTTCTGTCTGCTGGTGGTTCGGGCGGGCGGTCATCCGCTTCGGAAAAGTGTGGAAACTCTTTCGTTATCAACTCGACGATCGCCGGATCGGATCGCAACTCGGAGATCGCAATTTCCAATACCTCGGTACGGGCCATGATGGTCGCCGTGTAACTCCAGCTTGTTTGGTTTTTGCTGGTGATACTCTCAAGGCCTAACCAGTTACCCGCGCCCAGGAAGTCCAGTCCGACTTCTTCGTCAACTTGCGTCACCATGTCAGCCAACACCGGAGTGGAAGTAAGGCTGCGGACCGCCCTGAGATTTGAAGCCAAACCGCGCACCCGCCGTACCCAGCCGCTGTTAATGAAGATGAGTCTGTCAATCGAACCGCCCTCTTGAAAGAGCAGGTGATCTTTTGGATAGACCGTGAATCGGGCAGCCTGTCTAAGTTCCTCCAGCAATTCCGCGCTGAATGCGTTGCGAGTTGCCGCTTGCACTTCTAACAGCGTGCGCTCAAGGCCATGTTCCCGATAATTCTGCTCGAACCGCGGGCCAAACTTCTTCAACTTTCTCAACAAGCGAAGCGCCGGACGTTGAATTTGCAGCACAGTTGCTTCGGCTCCGGATGGCACTACGACCGTCGCGTTGCGTGGTTGTCCGGCGAGCACGGACATCTCACCAAAACTAGTTTGCTGATCAATCTCGCCGACCTTGTTGCTTATTCCCTGATCATCGTTGACGTACACATCAAGTCGGCCACCAACGAGAATGTAAAAAGTATTACCTCCCCAGTCTCCCTGATGAATGACTTCTTCACCGGAGCCGTAGACCAGCAGATGCGCATAAGGCCCAACCTTCTTGCCGGTATAGTTCCGGCCATAAACAATCAGCTCCAGATCCAACTCGTACTCGAAATGATCTTCCTGTCTCTCAACCAGCTCAGAGATCACACCGCTGTTGCGGATCGCCTCGATGATGGCTCCGTGATGTGTGATTTCGCGGGGCATAAGAGTATCGCTATTTTGGCCAAACGGATTGTAGGAAATCAATACCGATAAGTCCGGTTAGCTGTGATAGTATATCGCCTCCCCCGAACCTCAAACAGGCTTTATTACGGTCGTCATTATCTGGCGTCTGCATTAGAGTAACCTAATCGATTCTGTCAAGGCTACTTTTCTTGTGTCTTTGGACTCTTGTTTCGAATGGGTGCCCATCATGAACGCGACTTCAGCAACCAAGTCATCATCAGCACAACTAGACCAGCTTTGCATTAACACGATCCGCACGCTTTCCATGGACGCTGTCCAAGCAGCCAACTCCGGTCATCCGGGCACACCGATGGCAATGGCCCCTGTGGCTTACCTGCTTTGGAACGACATTCTACGCTTTGATCCCGAAGACCCAATTTGGCCCAATCGTGACCGGTTCGTACTCTCCATGGGGCACGCTTCGATGTTGCTCTACAGCCTACTGCACCTGGCCGGTGTTAAAGCAGTTAGCGCCAAATATGAAAAGACCGGTGAGCCGAGCGTTACTCTTGACGACATCAAGAACTTTCGCCAGCTTGATAGCCGGTGCCCTGGCCATCCCGAGTATCGCTGGACGTCAGGTGTAGAAACCACCACTGGGCCCCTCGGTCAGGGGATCGCCACCAGCGTTGGCATGGCGATCGCCTCCCGCTGGCAGGCTGCTTACTTTAATCGTCCTGGATTCGATATGTTTGACTATCGAGTCTATGCACTGTGCGGAGACGGCTGCATGATGGAGGGCATTTCTCATGAAGCCGCCTCGCTTGCCGGCCATCTCAAACTTTCGAATCTTTGCTGGATTTATGACAACAACAAAATAACTATCGAAGGCAACACTTCCTGGGCCTTTAGCGACGATGTCGCCACTCGTTTTATTGGCTACGGCTGGAACGTTACTCGGGTCGGCGACGCCAACGATCTGGAAATGTTAAGGCGTGCCTTTCAGGTTGCTCAAAAAGAAGATGAACGTCCCACGCTGATCATCGTAGATAGTCACATAGCCTGGGGAGCGCCAAACAAGCAGGACACGCATGGCGCTCACGGTGAACCGCTCGGTGAAGAAGAGATCAAGCTCACGAAACGAAACTATGGCTGGCCGGAGGATGCTAAGTTCCTGGTTCCAGATGAAGTGCGCGAAAACTTCCGGCGCGGCCTTGGCGCAAGGGGCAAGGCTCTGCGCGATGAGTGGTTCACAAAGTTGGACGATTACCGGAAAGCGTACCCTGAACTGGCGGATCATCTCGTAAGAATGCAAAAACGAGAACTGCCTGACGGTTGGGACAAGGACATTCCGACGTTTGAGCCTGACACAAAGGGGCTCGCAGGTCGTGACGCGTCGGCCAAGGTTCTGAACGCGATAGCCAAAAACGTGCCGTGGCTAATCGGAGGCGCGGCCGATCTGGCCCCCTCGACGAAAACTAGATTGACCTTCGACGGCGCGGGTGATTTTCTCGCTGAATCTCCGGCGGGAAGAAATTTTCATTTCGGCATCCGCGAACATCTCATGTCCGCCGTACTCAATGGCCTCGCGCTTTCGAAGGTTCGTCCTTACGGCTCTGGCTTCTTGATCTTCTCGGATTACGCCCGCGGAGCGATCCGGTTGAGCGCGATAATGGAGATTCCGACAATTCATATCTTCACCCACGACTCGATCGGTGTCGGCGAAGATGGGCCGACGCATCAGCCCGTCGAGCAGCTAGCAAGCCTGCGGGCCATTCCGAATCTAATCGTGCTGCGGCCGGGCGATGCGAATGAAGTTGCCGAGGCCTGGCGGGTCATCATGCAACTCAAGCACGAGCCGGCTTGCCTAATTCTAAGTCGGCAACCACTTCCGACACTCGATCGCGCGAATTACGCAAGCGCCGAGAATACGAAGTACGGCGGTTATATTTTGGCCGATGCCGCGGGACCGGATGCGCACCCGGACGTGATTCTGATGGGAACAGGTTCGGAAGTTTCGCTCTGTGTCAGCGCATACGAGGAACTTGTTTCCCAGGGCATCAAGGCGCGGGTGGTTAGCATTCCCTCGTGGGAACTTTTCGAATACCAATCTCAAGAATACAAAGACAAGGTGATTCCGCCCTCCGTCAAGGCCCGCGTAGCAGTCGAACAGGCGGCAAAGTTTGGCTGGCAGCGGTATGCGAGCAGCACCGACGCAATTATCGGCATGAGAACATTCGGAGCGAGCGCGCCGCTAAAAGAGCTAACCAGGAAGTTTGGTTTCACGATCGATGCCGTGGTTGAAACTGCCAAACGAGAGATCGAGAGGGTTTCAACTTTGTAGGAAAGCTGGACTGAAAGTCTGAGGAGTAAACTCATGAGCAACCCGCTAGTTGAATTAATGAAGTTAGGTCAGTCGATCTGGTATGACAACATCCGCCGCGCGTTGCTTGTCAGCGGCGATCTGCAAAAGAAAATCGATGAGGATGATCTGCGCGGCGTCACATCGAATCCGACCATTTTTGAAAAAGCGATTACCGGCTCGACGGACTACGATGAGCAACTGCGTTCTCTGGTCAGTTCTGGTCTGAGCGTCAAGGACATCTACGAGGCGCTGGTTACTGACGACATCGGTCGCGCCGCGGATATCTTGAAGCCCGTGTATGACAGGACGGATGGCCTGGACGGGTATATCAGTCTGGAAGTCAGCCCGCGCCTGGCTTACGACACGGAGGGGACAATTGAAGAGGCCGATCGCTTGTTCAAGCGCCTGGGCCGCAAGAATGTAATGATCAAGATCCCGGCAGCCCAGGAAGGTTTGCCCGCCATTGAAGAATCCATTTATCGGGGCATCAACATAAATGTGACGATGATCTTTTCGATTGAGAACTACCAGCAAGTCGCCGAAGCGTTCATTAAGGGCCTTGAGCGTCGCGCTACCGAGGGCAAGCCGGTGGATCACATCGCATCGGTTGCCAGCTTCTTCGTCTCGCGAGTGGACACGGCGATCGATACCGACCTCGAATACAAGGCGCGTCATGCCGAGACGGCCGATGAGAAGGCGCGGCTCGAAGGCATGTTAGGCCGAGCGGCGGTCGCCAACGCCAAGCTTGCCTATCAAAAGTTTAAGGAGGTCTTTCACGGTCCGCGTTTCGCCGATCTCAAAGCGAAGGGGGCACAGGTGCAGCGCTGCCTGTGGGCTTCGACCGGCACAAAGAACCCGCATTACTCGGACGTTCTATACGTGGACAATCTGATCGGACCCGAGACGGTCAACACCGTACCGCCCGCCACTTACACGGCGATTCGTGATCACGGCAAGGTAGCGCTCACCCTCGAACAGAGTCTCGATCAGTGCCGCGCGTTGTTCGAGCAACTCCGGGCGGTCAGCATAGATATCAAGGATGTGACTGAGAAATTGCAAAAGGACGGACTCGCTGCCTTCGTCACCTCGTTCGACACGCTAGCTGAAAGCATCGAGTCCAAGAGGGACGCGATCCTGTCCGGCATTCACGAAAGGTTGACCGCGTCGCTCGGTAGCTATGCCGAAACTGTCAGCACTGCCATCAAGGAGACCGACAAGGGCGACGTGATGCGGCGCATCTGGCGCAAGGACGCAAAACTCTGGAAGGAGGACGAGGCTCACCAGAAGATTATCAAGAACGCCTTGGGCTGGCTTACCGTACCCGACCAGATGATTGGTGTCGAGGACGATCTCATCCAGTTCACGGACCGCATCCGCAACGTGCGTGAGTTCAAACACGTGATGGTCTGCGGCATGGGCGGCTCGTCTCTCTGCCCCGAAGTCTTGCGCCAAACCTTTGGCGAACGTGACGGCTATCCGCGCCTGCTCGTTTTAGATTCGACCGACCCGGACGTTTTCTCAAGCATTGCGGATCAGATTGACATCACGCACTGCCTCTTTATCATCTCGTCAAAGTCGGGCACAACGACCGAGCCGTTGATGTTTTATAGATACTGGTACGATCAGGTTTCGAAACGCAAAGAGAATCCGGGCGAGTGCTTCGTCGCCATCACGGATCCCGGTACCAAGATGGAAGCGGACGCGACGCGCGATCGTTTCAAGCGCATCTTTCTCAACCCGCCCGACATCGGCGGTCGCTATTCGGCGCTCTCCTACTTCGGTCTCGTCCCGGCCGCGCTGATGGGCGTGGATATCAAGAAACTGCTCGACCGCGCAGAGCGAATCGTTCATGCCTGCTCGCAGGTCGTGCCTGCGGGCGACAACCCGGGCACCAAGCTAGGTGCGATCATGGCTGAGTGTGCCAAGGCTGGGCGCGACAAACTTACCTTAATCACGGATCCGAAGATTTCCTCATTCGGCCTTTGGGTTGAGCAGTTAATCGCCGAAAGCACGGGCAAAGAAGGCAAAGGCATCGTTCCCATTGCGGGCGAGTCCCTCGGGTCGCCATCTGTCTATGGCAACGATCGGCTA
>QHXG01000317.1 GCA_003222845.1 Acidobacteriota bacterium
TTTGCAGAAGAACACTGCCCGGGTAGTCGGGGGATTGAAGAGAGAAGACTTTCTTCTCTACGAGGATGGCGTCAAGCAGGAGATTACTCATTTCGGTCAGGACAGTCTGCCTCTGTCCGTTCTGCTGCTAATCGATCGCGGCGGTTGCCTCGACCCATTCGGTAGCGTCGTTCATCGCGCGGCCACTGATGCGGTTGCGCGACTGAAGCCTTCCGACGAAGTCGCGGTCATGACTTACCACGACACGACGCGTCTGCTGCAAGGCTTTACTCGCGATCGCGCCCTCGTTGAAGATGCGCTCAATCAAGTGCCTCCGCATGATGAGGAAGCGGACCACTGCCTGAACAAGTTGTTTGCCGATGCCGCCGACTATACGACGAAAGCCGGCAATCCTGTCGGTCGTCGCGTGGTGATTGCAATCACGGGCGTCACGCGTAACTTCGATTGTCCCGGTGGTCCTTCCGGCAAGGCAGCCGCGCAGGCGATTTATGAGTCCGGCAGCGTCGTGTGCGGCATCATTCCGAAGACCGGCGAACAAGGGCTCGAGAACGGCATCATGATTTGGGCCACGCGAATGGGAAAACTCGGCGGCGCGCCTTATCTCGACATCCAGACTCTGGCAAACGAAACCGGCGGCGAGGTTCTGGAAGACAAACCGGAAAATCTCGCCACGACCTTTCAAACGCTGATGGACCACCTCCGCAGCCGCTACAATCTCGCCTTTGTCTCTTCGAATAAGAAACGCGACGGCTCGACACGCAAGTTGAAGATCGACGTCTCGCCGTCGCCTCAGAAATCGCAAAGCAAATTAGTGGTCAAAGCGCGACGAAGTTATGTAGCGCCGCGGCGATGAAATGGATTAAGGTTTGCCACAACTAGCAGGCTGCTGAAACTCTTTTCTCTAGCCCAGGTGTTCACGCCTGGGAACAGAGAGCGATGCATTTTTTGCCAGCCTCCTTCAGGAGGCTTTGAGATTGGCTTCAGCCAAGCGCGTGGCCTTGAAAGCATTGACAAGCCCCATAAATGGGGCTCAGGAATTAAAATACGACTGTACCCACCCAGGCGTGAACGCCTTGGCTATTAAAAAAGGAAGAACAGATCATCGTGCATTTCCGAGCGTCTAGAACCGCGATTGACGAGATAATCGAGCCGCAAAATAGGGCAAGGCCCAAGTAGCAGTAAATGAAATCTGCTTGCTCGAGCCTCACGCACTACTTGACCAATAAGGTCCCTCTTATGCTGGCGGCTTCTTCTTAGCCGGAGGACCTGATGGAGCCTTCGCCGGAGGTCCTTGCTTTTGCTCAACCTTTGGCGCCGGCTGAGATCTCGGCTGCGCCTGGACCTGTGGCCGCTCTACTCTCGGCTGCGACTGCGGCTTCGCTTGAGGAGGAAGTCGCTGCGGCTGAGGTTGCGCTCGGGGAGGCTCTTGCCGCGTCACTCGCGGTTGAGGTTGCGGTCGTGGCTGTGCCTGCGGTGGCGGCAGTCGTCTCATCTCTGGTTGCGCGCGCGGATTATTTTGCTGCGCGCGCTGGCCTCGATTTCCTGCTCGCTCACCCTGCGCGTTTGGTTGCGCCATGACTCGAGGCTGCTGGCGATTGATAATCGCTTGTTGACGAGTCGCTTCTCTCTGCGCTTGCTGCTGTCGCCGAACTGCGGCCTGTTGAAGCTGTTGCTGTTGGCCCGCAGCCATCGCTTGCGCACGCGTCTGCATTTGCGAACGCACCTGCTCGCCCTGAGCCTGCTGTGCGTTTACACGTTCAGCGCGTTGCGTCTCGACTTGCTGACGTTGAAGCACTCGGAGTTGTTCCCTTGCGGCTCGATCACCACGGCCTGCTCGCGTAGATAATTCGGCCATCTGCCGTTCGCGTGCTTGCTGTTCAGCGATGCTTGCGCCGGCGTTTGTGGTTGGTTGTCGCGTTCCGACGCTCGTCGATCGCTCATCACGGAGTTGCAGTTTCTGATTTCTCAGTTTGTCCGGCACGGGCTCGACTCTCAACGCACGCGCCAGATCTTTTCTATTCATGGGTGCTACCGGTACCGCACTGGCGACCACGGGCGTGTTGATTCGCTGCGCGATGGCCGGCGGCACATCGAATCGCCGCTGCGCCTGACGCGTTTCGAATGCGGCACGTCGTAATGGATCGAGACTCATCGGATCGAGCACCGGACGCACTCGCGCGACCGTCTGTGGATCGATGGTGGTGATGACTCTCGGATCGATGCTGCGAGTGAAGTCCTGAACCTGGACGACATTTACGGCGCCCGGCACGTTGAGGTTGACGATTCGCTCCTGAATCACAGGGGTGCGGTTGAGATAAACCGCCTGCCAGTTGGGATCATAGTAGAAGGGCGTGTACGGATCGCCTGGTCCGAGCGCCACCCAAGCTACGGTGGATTGGCTGACGGGAATAAACGCAACCAAGGCCGGCGAGTAAGCCGGATACGTGCTCACAGTTTCGGGGACCCAAAACCATTGGTCCGACGTATAGGTCCAACGTCCGTAGTGATACGGCGCGTAGCCCCACGGCTCGTTCGAAACCCAGGTCAGCCCGAACGGGTAATCCATTGCCCAATAACCCGACTGGTAAGGCGACCAAGCCGTCTCGGCGTAAGGATGCCAAGCATAGCCGTAGTTACTTACGTACTGCCAGTTACCGTAGTCATCGAGGTCCTCGACACCGGGAATATACTCGCTCACATAGTGATAGCTGAGATCGCGATTGTAAGGATCGTAATAGTACGGATCGGCGAGATAAGTGTCGTAATTTACATAGCGTCCATCGTATCTCTTGGGATAGCGATAGCGATAATAACTATCGACCAGAGCGCCTGCTTGTCCTCTATCGATACGCGAGAGCACTGCGTCCTGGCCATTCTGACAACTGAGCGTCAATGATTCGCCCTTCTGAATTTCGCTCGAGCCGTTTTGTCTGACGACTTCCGCGACGCCATTCAGCGTGTTGGCCACAGCGTTTCCCTGGTCATCGATTGCGACTTGATACAAGCCTGCCTGCTTCACATCGACGGCGCCGCACGGCGTTGCCACTTCGAACAACTCACCGGACGGTAGCGAGCCCACGTCAAATAACGCCGAGCCTTCCCGCAATGCAAGTTGGTTCTTCTGATTCGAAAGTTCCAACACGTCGAGCGAAGTGTTCGCCTGAAGGGTGGCGAAGTTGCGGCCGGTAAAAGCGATGTCCGTCCGCGAGTTGTCGCGCGTAATCACGCGATCGCCGCCTGAAATCGGCGTGTTCGCGGTTGCTTCGACCCACTGCGCGTTTTGCGATTGGTCGAGACTGCGATTTAGCCCAACCTGCCCGTCGACGCGCTCAATGCGAGCCGCCTGCGGCATCTCTTTGGCCGATGCCGTCCGTTCATATCTGGTGAAAAGTAGAGCAGCCACAGCAGCTATAATCGCGCCCGCAATGATTATCAGCGTCCCGTGTGGCCAAAACTTCATTCTGTCCATAAAAGCCACCTCCTTGGCTCAGGTGAAGAGTCCTCTTTATGAATCCTTCTTCTCTTGAAAACGTCCTGCTCAAGTAAACTATTGGGGCCCATCGGAGAGAGTCGTAAAATTACGACGCAATTCGCCGGTAACTGGAAGGCTGTTATGATCGATTATCATTCAATTGACATGGTTTTGCCGGACAATTGCACCAAGAGAAGGTTAGGCGGGCCCGGGCTGCGGAGGGTGAAGATGAAAGTACGCTCAGACATTCACATACGACGTGCCGAGTCTCGCGATGCGCCGACGATTGCAATACTCTTGGCCGAGGCGTTTGCCGAATATCAGTCTCTCTACGAGTTGTTCGGGACGCCGCTCTTCACCATGGAAAAGCTACTCCTTAATTTGTCGAGTCAGAACCGCCTGCGGTAGTGGGCGGTTGATCTTTAGCCGCAAGGATTCATAAATAATAGGTTAACCGCCCGCTACCGCAGGCGGTTCTGACACGAAGGAATGAATCGTGTACAATGCACCGCTAATGACCGAGACAAACGCCAACCACGGACACCTGCCGAGCCTCGGAGAAGAAATTGCCAACAGTCTCAGTCACGGAGTCGGTCTGGGATTTGCGATTGCGGCAACGCCGATCTTGATTATCACCACGATCCGTTACGGGTCGGCATGGAACACTGTCGGAGTCAGCGTGTTCGCCGCATCCATGGTGACACTCTATCTCGCCTCGACGCTTTATCACGCGCTGACTCATGACCGCGCGAAGCAGTTTTTCCGCATCCTTGACCATAGCGCAATCTTTCTGCTGATCGCCGGCACGTACACTCCGTTTACGCTCGGAGTATTGCGTGGGCCCTGGGGGTGGGCACTCTTTGGATTGGTGTGGACGCTGGCAGCAATCGGTCTAATCAAGAAAGCAGTCTTCGGCGTCCGGTATGTCTGGCTGTCAGTGATTTTGTATCTGACAATGGGATGGCTGGCGGTGATAGCCGCGCCTCAAATACTGCATCGCGTGCCGCTGTCCGGTCTGGCGTGGATACTCGCCGGCGGCATCGCCTATTCTTTCGGCGTCGTTTTCTTTGCCGCACATCGCATTCGGTATGCTCACTTTGCCTGGCACCTGTTCGTCCTCGCCGGCACCGTCTGTCACTTCTTCGCGGTGCTTTGGTATTCAGCTTAGTGTTTCTAAGCACATAAAAAGAGGGCGAGGTCCAAGGGCCTCGCCCTTTTCGTATTCTGACCGAGGGCAAGTAGTACACCAGCCCTCTGGCAACAATTGATAAGAGCACGAGGGGCCAAGGGCCTCTCGGTTCATCATTGGCGTTGTGGGCGACATACCGACCTCGCCCATCGTGTCTCCAAAAATGAATCCTCGGGTCCTACCCTTTTAGCAGTCGAAGAGGACCGTGCTATGTAAAAGAAAGGCGGTCAGGTAGTTTTGACCGCCTTTCGACTGCGGATTGTGTGCCAATTAATACTGACGTACCGGAATCGCACCAGCCCGAGGCTCCGTTTACTGATTGGCTATGTCGCCCCGGAACAAATCGTTGCCAGTCTTGTCCGAAACGTCGGCCCAATGATGGTAAAGAAGGTCTTGATCTCCTGAGGCATACTCGAAACCAAATTTGCAAACCCCCGATGGTCCACATCCGACTACACCTCCCGGAAATGTGGCCGTGAAAAAGCCGGCGCGTGTGGAGCAATCAGCTGTTACGACAGAACAGCCCGCCGGATTATAAGTACCTCCGGTGACCGTCCAGTTGACATAGCCGATGAAGGTTCCGGTCACGCCCGCATCGACGGTTGATCCGTGCTTGGATCCAGTTTCACAAGCTCCAGGACTGTCACCAGCAAGAGTGACGAACGACCCGTTCTTATCCTGCTCGTCTACCGAGAATGTGCCATCGCCGTTGTTATGCACATTCCAGAACCGGTCAAAAGTATCGGTGGCCCACACGCCGCACGATCCATTATCGGTAGTAGTGATGGCGAACGGTCCAAAGTGCTGGTCCCGGGAAGTCGGCGCGGCAGAGGAAGTAACCAACCAAAGGCTACCAACGAGAACTACAACAACTGCGAAAAATGTAAGCTTTCTTGTTACCATGCTAAATGTCTCCTTTTTAGTTAAGTGAGTGGTCGTCATAACAACCGACCAGTTGCCGGCGAAGACACGTCAACGCCGAGAAGATTTAGAACAAGGTTTTCCGCGGGTGTTGTT
>QHXG01000834.1:0-543 GCA_003222845.1 Acidobacteriota bacterium
ATTGTTGGTTGCGCGGGTGCCGATAAACATGCCAACAAAATTGCCCGAAATGACATTCCGCGCAGCGGGCGTCGTTCCGCCGATGATGATGTTATAAGCGGTCCCTTCGATCACTACACCTGTGGACTGATATCCGCCTCCATGCATCCCGTCCGCACTCGGTCCGATAAAGTTACCAATGACTTCGGTGCCGCTGCCGCCGGAAATCCAGACGCCGCCCTCTCCGTAAAAGAATTCTGACCTCGGCTTCTCGATTTCTGAAACACCATTCCCAGAGATAATGTTACGCGAGCCGGGCTCAGTGCCTCCGATCTTTGCCGACCCGGAACTAATCCCTACTCCGACAACATTGGGAATGCTGTCTGTTGCGGCGGCATTCTGGCCAATCAGATTACCGAGTATCGAGATTGCGCTGCCGCCAAGCACGACCACTCCCGCGCTGTAATTTCCTGAAATCACATTGCCCGCGCCAATGGACGTGCCGCCGATCGTCGCGTACTCAGCAGTGATTTGCACGCCGTCTAAATTGCCGATCGCGTTGCT
>QHXG01000834.1:582-1441 GCA_003222845.1 Acidobacteriota bacterium
ACACTCGTATTTCCAGAAATGATGTTCCGCACGGCGGCGGTTGTTCCGCCGATCATGTTATTAGCAGCACCGCTGATCACTACGCCGGACGCGTTGCTGACTTTAGTGGTGCCGGCAGAGTTGGTGCCGATGAAATTACCTTGGATTGTCGCGTTGCCAACGAAGACGTCGATGCCGTTGCCTTTGTTTCCCGAGATCACATTTCCAGCGCCACTGGTGTTACCTCCGATCGTTATGTTGGGAGCGTTTATGCGAATGCCACCCACGCCATTAGCACTGGCAGCAGTGCCGGTGGCGTTCGTACCAATCTAACAACTCTGGACAGTGTCGTTGCCAAGCGAATCGAAGCTGATCGCGTAGGCGGGGAAACGGTTTATGATGAAACCCCTGATCATCACGTTCGGGGCGTTAACAGCGAATCCGTTTACCCCGGCGCCAGCGCCTGCTCCATTTATCTCTATTAGCGGTGCCCTGGCGTAGCCTGGCTGAGTAGTGCCATCGATGTTGACAGCTTTTGTAATGCTGAATCCGCCTGTCGCGTTAATTGTGTGAACGCCTGCGCCCGGAATATTAAAGCTGATCGTGTCGCCGGCATTCGCGGCACTGATTGCTTCGCGCAGAGTGCAATCGGCTGCGTTGCAGACGCCGTCGTTATGATCGTCGGCCGTGTTAACAGTGAAGGTTGCCGCGAAGGCGGTCGGCAGGACTTGGTTCCGCAGACTTTCTGGCAGGATACGCCACAAACCGAAAGAGGCGGCTAGCGCGAGCGTCGCCCAAATTGTAGTTCGGCAACGGTTTTTGTACATCCTTCTAATCCCTTCGGACCGATTGTCAGAACCGCCTGCGGTAGCGGGCGGTT
>QHXG01000835.1 GCA_003222845.1 Acidobacteriota bacterium
ACGCGCGCGCGCATTCAGGCTGCTGGTGTCGATTGAATTGCCGAACAGGTTAATCGCCGTTGCGCGTTCATTCGCCGACAAAATGTTCCCGGCGTTCGCGTTCAACTTGTCAACGAATTCTGCCGGCGACATCGAGGTTGGAAGGGCAGCAGCGAGACGCTGGACAAACTCCAGTGCAAAGGCCTGTCTGTTATTCTCCAGCAACGCTTCCCAACCCGGCTGCCCAACCACGACTCCCTGACTGATCTCCTGACTGTCCCGCAAGAACGCATCAATGGTCACCCTTGGAACCTTAATCTGGTGTGCGCCACCAAACATCGAGTTCGCCGGCATGTCGCCGTAAGCCGTTTTCCACATTCGCTCAACCAGATAACCCGTCTGGCGAAACTCCGTCGATAAAAGGAAAGCGGTAGCGACATCAATTTGTTTTGCCTCAATACAAGCCTGATCGTTGCCGCACGAAGTGATTTGATTCGTCCAAAAAGCCAACCCCTCAGGATCGGGCTGACGATTGTGCTGGCAAACGAAGTTCTGTCGATCTCCGCTCGTTGCGCCTTCTGGCGGGCCAACGTAAAAATTAACGCTGCGTAGAGGACCATAATCGAAACCCTGAGCGTTAGCCAGATACAGGCTGAAGCCCTCGGACGACCCAAACCCATCTTTCATGATCAATACCTGAAACGTTTTTGAAGTCTCGCCTGGCATGAAGCTTAAATGACCGGTTATGTGTCCGTAATTCGCAGCCATGCTCGCCGGGCCGCTGAAGGGCTTTGATAAATAGTCTACGGTCGCTGCGCTTGACGTGTCTCCGCTACGAACGACCGTCACTGCAACTGCGGTGCAAGCCTGAATCGGGCTATAAGCACCTGAGCTGAACTGAACCCTTGCGATCGGGTCCGGCGTCGGTGTGAGCGTCGG
>QHXG01000836.1:0-1897 GCA_003222845.1 Acidobacteriota bacterium
TAAACCTGAAGCTGCTAAGGTTGGGCTGCGCATTTCATCGGCTCGATTTTCAAGTAAATGTCTATTCCTGAGACAACGTCTGCCGAAGGTTTCGAACGCTATGTAGGCGGCAAGGTATTGTTTGAAGGCCGTGGCGAAGCCTGGCGAGACATCAAAGCATGGATCGTCGCGCTGCCGGCTGTCGGCGACAGCTTACCCCTTCCCTCCGTCAGTGAACCGTTCCTTGCATGGACCACTTCAGGTGAGGTCGATTTTCAGGAGCGGGAAGATAAACGGCCTTGGATCACTCACCGTCACTCACCGTATCCGGAAAGGCTCTTTCTTTCTCACGTCAGGGGGTGCTCCCTACGATGTTCGCTGGAAAACAGTGACCTCGCAGCCGTTCGAAGCCATGTACGTGTTCGTTGAGCTGCCGCTCCTTCAGCGGGCGTTGGAAGAGGTCTTCGGAGCTGATGCCGAGAAAGCGAAACTGCGCGACGTTTCAGCCTTCACCGATGATGCGTTGAGTTCGTTGCTGGAACGATTACGCGATGAGCTGATGCGCGAGCAGGCGAGTCCTATTTTCGTGTCAGCGATGGCCCAGGCAATCGCAATCCATCTGGCGCGAAACTACGCCGACATCCGCGAAGCATCGCAGACACGTAGTCCGTCACTACCCGGTTATAAACTTCAACAAATAACAGATTGGATGGCTGAACACGTTTCCGATGAGTTCAATCTTGAGCAACTGGCGGCTCGCGCGGGATTGAGTAAGTTTCATTTTGAGCGGCTGTTCAAGAGTGCGATGGGAGTCTCACCGTCCCGCTATCAGATTAATTTGCGGATCAACGTCGCGCGACAATTGCTTCGCGAAACGAAGAAGAACGTCGTGGACGTCGCGCTCGATGTTGGCTACACGAATCCGAGTCATTTCGCCGAACTCTTTCGCAGAGAAACTGGCATGTCCCCGAGCGAATATCGCCGCCAGCGTTGACCTCAGCTCGCTCTGATTTCAGGCAAAACAATCGTTTCGGCAGCAATCGCGCACGTTTCTACAACGATTCACAGGCACTCTTCTGGTTGTACTCCTCCGTTCCCTCCGGTTTCGAGCAATATCACCACAGGTTGAGCAAGACCCCCTGCGACAGCCAAGGAGAACCAAGGTAGGATCGCATTCAACTGGAGGATTTCAGATGGAAATCAAGAGAAACGGAACACAGCCTTCTGGCAAAGGACCGGAAGAATATTTCACCGGCACGGTGCGCGTCGATCCGTTGTTCGAGTCGCCCGATCCTGCGCGCGCGCGTGGGGGGAGTGTTACGTTTGAGCCAGGTGCTCGATCCGCATGGCACACCCATCCTCTCGGGCAGACCCTGATCGTCACGTCCGGTTGTGGTTGGGTGCAAAGCGAGGGCCAACCAAAAGTGGAAATCCGACCGGGTGACGTGGTCTGGTGCCCGCCGAATGAGAAGCATTGGCACGGCGCGACGCCGACAACGGCAATGACGCACATCGCGATTCAGGAGGCACTCGACGGCAAAGTCGTCGAGTGGATGGAAAAGGTCAGCGATGAACAGTACCAAGCCTGATTGTGGAGGAAGAAATAAAATGAGGAATCGACAAAAAGAACAGGGCAAGCCTGCGGCTAAACGATCCGCAGATGATCTGAGCACGATCGCGCCAGAGTTCACGAAGCTCACTCAAGATGTTCTCTTCGGAGATATTTGGAAGCGTCCAGGACTTTCTCAGCGCGACAAAAGTCTGATCACAGTTACGGTGTTAGCCACTCTCAATCGAACTGAGCAAATTGACTATCACCTAAATAGAGCGTTGGAGAACGGTCTCACGCAAGAGGAACTCGTTGCGGCCATGACGCACATTGCTTTTTATGCCGGTTGGCCATCGGCCCATTCCGGCT
>QHXG01000836.1:2055-2426 GCA_003222845.1 Acidobacteriota bacterium
CAAAGTCGCACTCGTTACTGGCGCTGCCTCTGGCATGGGTCTGACGACAGCCAGAGCCTTCGCGGAGGCGGGAGCTGCGGTGGCGCTAGCGGACGTCAATGAGAATGCGGTTCGCTCTGCCGCAGATGAACTGGACGCCGCTGGTCACAAGGCGATTGGCATCCGTTGCAATGTCGCCGACGAGATTGAAGTAGCAGCGATGGTTGCACAGACAGTATCCACCTTCGGGCGTCTCGATGCGGCGTTCAATAACGCCGGTATACAGTCTCCTGCGGTGGAGATGGCTGATGTCAGCGGCGACGAGTTCGACCGTGTGAACGGGATCAATCTGCGCGGTGTGTGGAACTGCATGAAGTACGAGCTGCGCCAGA
>QHXG01000270.1 GCA_003222845.1 Acidobacteriota bacterium
ATAGATACTTTAGATCGGAGACAGGTAGATGCATTGAGAGTCTTTCGACGGCGGACGCTTGGCCCGGCATTTCGCTTAACCGAAGCATCTGTCGGGGATCAAGCGTGATTTGATCGTAGCGACGCTGCCAGAAAGGTGAGTTCTGCCATCGTCGTTCCTGGCAGTAGTAGTCAGTTCTGGTCGACAGATACTCTTCAAACTCTTTGGCCAGGATGGCTTCGTATTTCTCCAGACTTGAAGCAGAGCCTTTGAAATAGTCGGCGATCGCGTACGACGCCAGGATGCCTGACCGCAATCCCTTCTGAATGCCCAAAGAAGAAAGCGGATCGAAGGTGGTTGCGGCGTCGCCGGCAGCCAGCCACCCGTCGCCGGTTATCTGCTCGAGCCGATGGGAAAAGGCTGGATAGGTGGAAGGCCCGCCGAGCGGTTTCGCGTTGCGGATGCGCTCTTTGGTGTGCCGGCTCTTCGCGATCAGATCAAACCACGCCGGTGAAGAATTCAAGCGATACTTCGTTGCAATATCGACGTCCGTCATGCAAGCGACCACCAGTTTTTCTCCAGGCACCAGAGCCGAATACCACCATCCGTCTTCCCACGGTTCAACAAGCGTGTACGAGTCGGCAAAAGAATCGCCGGCATCCAACCCTAGGAAAACGAACACGCCCAGCAGTTGGTCCAGAAGAGTTTTTCGGACGCCTTGCTGAGCAGCAAACACTCCGCGCCGGCCGGTTGCGTCGACGACAAATTTGGCTTCGAGCAAAAGTTGACCCCCGCGGGCAGTCTGAACGCTGAGATTCCAATGATCTTTCTTTGTCTTTTCGCCGCGAATGAATTTGCTACCGTAAATTAAGTCGACACCTTTGCTCGCTGCTTCGCGGGCAAGCATCGCGTCAAAACGTCTTCGATCCACGTGCCAGCCGCCACCCACTGGATGGAAGATAAATTCATTCTCGAATAATTCGGTGGAGCCCCAGGTTGCGCATGTGCCGTAGGCAGGGAGATGTCCTTCGTGCTCGAAAGTCGACCACACTCCCAGATGTTTGAGAAGCGACTGCACCGTCGGAGGCAACGTTTCACCGATCCTCAGGCCGCTGTAGTTTGACTGTTCGATCAGAGTGACAGACAGTGAGGGAGCGTGCGCGCGCAGCGACAAAGCCGTGGCCGTGCCGGCTGGCCCACCGCCGAGGATGGCCACATCGCAATGCAGATTTTTCTTGTGCTTATTCAAAGGTGTCAGTCGCGTGAGTATTAACGGCTAATCCTAACTCGGAGGATCATCCTGCCGGACTGCGATCCACGAGCACACGACGCCCGCAGGCGCGACGCCGCCATTGCCGCTCGAATGCGGAATGGTGCGAACGATCGATCCGACTATTGCCATGCGCTGATTCACTCCGTTGGGCCAGGGACGTATGACGTAGCCAACGTAATCGTAGATCCATTCTTCGCCACCCACGACGCCCTTGCCTTGAAACCGCACCGTGAATGGATTGCCATAAGTGATCGAGCCTTTGAGGTCGAGTTCCCATCCAACATCATAAATGCTGCCCCTGAACTCGTTCATCGGCGCCGGATCGATACGAATGTTACCGCGGCCAAATTCGAGGTTATTGAATTGAGTTGACAGATCCGGATCGTTGAGGAAACTCCGATAGGTCCAGGTTCCAACCAGGATTCCATTGTTAGGTTCTGTGCTCATATCCCGCTCCTTCTAAAGGTTCTGATCGTTACGTTCAACCTGAACAAATCCATCCGAGGTGTTAATAATGAAGCCCAAATCCTTCCAGGCCGTCACCATCTTGAGATCGCCGGCGTTTGTTTGCGGAATACCCTGCGACCAGGGGACATTATTTACTATTACCGGACGATGCGAGGGCCACCAATAAGTCGTCTGAGTTATTTGCTGCACCGGATCGCCCACGCTTTGCGGATCAATCACATTCCATTTCTCGTAGGTTAGGTCCACGTCTTGAGTGGAACATTCATTGAAGTCAGCCTGCCACGGCACGGCGCTATACTTTGTCAGGTCGCCCGGCTCGAGTCCGATCTGCATGCTACCGGGATCAGTTTGTGTTTGTAAGTTGCCGGGCAAACTCAACGGTTGAGGCTGCCAGGTGTTGAGTGCCTGAATTGTAAAATATGGACTGTGTTTGATCCTATAAGGCTCGGCGTAAATCGCGGGATTGCGCATTATCCAGGCGGCTTCACCTCCCGGACAGAAGGATCCGCCGAGGGCATTACTCAACACACCGCGATCGAGATCTGCGCCCGACGCAACGGAAAGCTCGGGGTTCGTAGTGGTGATGTCTTCCTCATCCTCGTTGATGAATTTACCTTCGGCCCATTGATTTAGAATGAAGAGTTGCGTGTCCGTGAGCCGCAGAAATTTAGACGGGACGATATTCGATAGCGGATTGTCACCGCAGAGAAAGGGCATTAGGATCGGCAGATTCTTTGGATCGTTTAGATGTGATGAGGTCCAGAGATTCTCCTGGCCATTTGGCAGCGGAGAGGTCCAGAGATTCTCTTGACCGGATTTGCGCAGCACATTCCAAATGAACATCCGCTGTCGGCGGCGCGCCTTCAGCTCTTCGGGGTCCTCGCCATCGTGAGGCGGAATTGAAATCACAGATGGATCGAAATTGCCGCCGGACCCGCTCGCCGTCTCGTGAGGGTCGCCACCAGTGAAGGCATCGAAATCCATCAGCACCTGATAATTCTGCGGCCGAGTAAGAATCGGCCAGATGTCCCGGTTGAAGTAGGGATAATAATCCGGATTCCATTGTGCATTTTCGCGCCAAAGGGTGAGTGCTTTTGAATCCGCCGGATCGGGTGGGGATTGACTGCTGATGAACGGAGGAGTGCCATACATGTATGGGTTGTAACCGAATTCCCGCACGGCAATGTCATAGACCAGGTCATCCATCGTGACGATGTCAAGGATCTCCGGGGCGTATCGTGGATAGCCGACGATCACCCAGGCCGGGGATTCGACCGTAACAAACTGGAATTTTGGCGTGTGTGGATTGGGGTCGCGGCCATCCTCTTTGAGGACCTTGTATTTCACCCGAGCCATCACCGGACCGTCAGAGATATCATCAAACCAGCCGTCGTTATTCGCATAATGCTTGATGACCGGCTGCCCGAATCCTTTCTTGTAAGAGCCCGCGTTTCCAAATCCGCCGAGCACAATCAATCTGTTGTATTTGTCTTGTTGAGTTGCTTTCAATTCGCCCAACGTCTCAATTGAAAGCGGGGTCAGCGGCGGCGGAAACGATTGGGTATATCCAGGATTCTGTCCCCTGGTGAACTGCGCAGTGCGCTGTTTCTTATTCGTGTAAGTGACGGTCCGCGGTCCTGGGTCGATGATCAGTTGTTGTCGTCTATCCGCACCCGCAACATCGGCATTTCGCAGGGGGTGCGCGTCAGCGTAACCGTGTTCGCCGTCCAACTGCTGAAACTCATACCAGCTCGATTTCTTGTTGGCCAGATAAACGGTCCATTCGATGTCAACAACTTCTCCGGTCAACAATTGGCCGGAGCGCGTCACCGCTTCTATTTCCTGGCCAACCTCTATCTCTTGACCGTGCGGTGCACCGTCCTTGTAGCCATAAACCCGAAAGCGCGCCGCCTGTCTCCTGACTCGTTGTTGGGCGTCCTTGAATTTGCTAATTGGTTGTTCCTTGCCATCCTTGATGACCGCATTACCATCCTGGTCGCATTCAATTGGGAGTTGACCGGCCTGTTCAGGCGCCAGATAGAAACTCGTTGGGCTGTCTCCAACACGGGCGATGCCGATTGCGGGATGAATCTTAAAGTTCATAGCTGGTCTCCTGCTCTACTGCCTGATTCAGTCCTTAAAGATCAACGAGACGGCGTCCATCCACAACGCATTGGGTTTCGGCGTCCCATCTATATCGAGCACGACCAGATTGACCTGAAATTCAGTCTCGCCCTGCTCGCTAAGCTTGCTTATTGCTTCGGTCGCATCGATGCGAAAGTCTCCCGGCGTTTTGCGACGGCGCGGCCGATTGTCATACTTTCGACGCGATTCGGGCGGGACATCGCAATGTCCCGGTCCGCCGACGCAGTCACCTGAAAATGTAGCCACCTGCGCTAGAAAATGATCGTTGCCTCTCGTTGGTGTGCTCGCACTGGCATCGGGCTCATTCACGAAGACGCGAATGAAAGCGCCGCCCGCCACCGAGTACTGAACTTTGTGTAAACGTACTTCTGCGCGGCTATGCTTTGCGAGGACCGCCGGATGCACCGCGGCCTTCGCGGATTTGAATCTGGCGATCGGAACCGTGGGATCCGTTTCAAATAGATAAGCGGACTTCATGTATTCGTAACCGAGATCGCTGATCGTAAGAACGTCTTTGACACTGTTCGGCCAGGGCGCGAGGATGTCGTTCGGATCGTCAGGATCGGCGCCAGGATGTAGTTTCTGCCACTCCGCCCAGAGGCGATCCACGTTGCTGTGATGGCCCCAAAAGATTGGGTCGCGCGCGGTGGTTCCCGGCGAAACCATATCACCGGACGCGGGCTCTCCGGGCAACTGGCCGTTGGGGTTTAGCCCGCCCGAAAAATTGTGAATCAGATTGTGGATGTTCTCCACCGCTCCGAAGAAGTGATTACTGTTGGGACCGCTGCCGAAATTAAAGAAGCTTGGAATCTTCAGGATGCGCTCAACGTCTTCGGGTGTCGGATACGCTTCGAAGATGAGATCATAATTGCCTCCTGGCCATCGATATTGGTCCCAAAGCTGGTTAACGCGTTGCAGCTCCGCCATGATTTGAATGTCCCAGATTCTTTGGCCATAAGTGAGGTCGGCCCCAATATACAATCGATTTCCGGAATTGAATTTCTGATCTTTGATCGCGGACAGCTTATTCCAATAATCATCAGGAATCTTTCCCTTGAGATTAGTCAGCATCGTCTGGTCCACCCAACACTGATATGCCTCAGGAATCATGCCGTTGTCTTTCGACTTGACGTGCGACTTCTCGTCCATGTCCTTGATGGAAATCAGGACGTTTTCCCGGTAGATGGGCCAGTCCCAGTACGGCAAGGTCACAGTCGGATCGACGTCCTGCATCTGCTGCTCGAAATAGTACAAGTACAGCCGATGCCAGGTCAGGAACTGTTCCCATCCATGCTGGCAGTTATTGGCATGAATGTTCGCCCAATATCTGAAACTTCGTTTATCGTACTGATGATAAGGATCGTAACATCGCATTACTCTGATGACATGACGAAGTCTATCCAGCTCATCTGGGGTCAGACATTCGATATTCTTTCGGGCTTTTGTCCGCCCGGCCTCAAAGCGAAACTCATTGATTGACTTCGTAGAGACTGGATGCTCCTCGAGGCCCTGGGCCAGCGCCATCTTAAGGGGCTGGCTAACCTCGACGGTCGCTTTTTCGTCCTTCGCTGGACAGCCATCATCAATCCAACTTTCAATGAAAAGAATATCTGAGGACGACACTTGTTTCCCGCCCCAGGGCAGACGCGGAAATTGAGTTCCATCGAAAGGAAATTGTCCTTTTAATCCCTTGATCAAACCGGAGGCGGCCCCTCGTCCACGCGAGGGCTCGAGGGCGCCCGGTGCTGCAGCCTCTGGTGGTCCACAGCACGAGTGTTCCGCGGATCCTTCGCTGGTCGCACTCGCAGGTGGGCCTGATGATCTCGATGAGGATTCCTTTTCAATTTCGGGTGTTGATTCGCAACATGAACCGCCGGGACCGCTTCCCACCATTGCATCTCTGCAGACATCTTCCTCACCGGCGGTGGCAATCATCCGCACGCCGTAGATCGTCACTTGAAGGAATTCCTCCAGAGGCAACTCCCAGAATTTCCCGTGGCCCTGATAACTGGGATGAGCATCTCCCTGAGCCTCGTTTAGGATCTCTTTGACGAGCTGATATCGTGATTGGGCTTTGTCATCTTGTGGTTGATCTGACATCGTACGTTTACCCCCACCATAAAGATGGTTTAGAGAAAGAGGATTGCGATGTTTACCGGAACTGCGCCTTCTTCAGGCGCAGGGAACGGAGCACACTTCCGTATCGGAACTCTTAATTACCAAGCACCTGTTCTTCCGTTAGCGATCCAATTCTGCCGGCCGCTTCACACAAGCATCCTTATCGTGCAGAAGTGTTGCACATGGTGGACAGAACTCGCTCGATGTTGCTCTTCCGAACGAGCGCCAGACGACCGCTCCCACGAGTGCGGCGATGCCTGCGTACACCAGACCTTGATCTTCAACAATAAAT
>QHXG01000271.1 GCA_003222845.1 Acidobacteriota bacterium
CCCAAGCCGACTCGATCGCGATTGTTAAAGCCAGACGCCAACTGGTTGATAGGCCGCGAATGAGCAGCGCCAGCAACCCGCAAAACGCAAGGCCGTGCAGGATATGTGTAAAGCTATAAGGATCGAGGAAAGCTTGCGATGTTCGCGAACTCCAGGCGTCGCTGGTCCATAGAAAAGAGCGGCAGGAACACCACCACTGGCGGCCCTGATAATGAAGTTGCCACGCAGTAAAGGCGAGGACGACGGCGATAACCAACCACGGCCAGGAATCTCTCTTGTTCAGTGCGAACACTTTTGGCTGTTAGCCAAGGGCCTCGAGACACTCAGCCAAGGTGCGCCGCCGGCAAGTGAACATCGGCGTATCGCGTAACGTGAAGCAATTGGCTTTGGTCTCGCGCAGTTCCTGAACCAGATCGAGAAAATCAGAAGGATTGTCGGTCTCAAAGGCAACGACAAACTCCTGATCGTCGAGACCAAACGAGTAAGTCGTATGCAATTTCACCGACCGATACTTCGATCCGATGCGCAGATTCTCGTCCATCATCTCTTGTCGCTGCTCCTCAGGGCGCGAATACCACTCGCGCGTTCGCTGCAAGGGGCATACGAACAGATAGTCGGTCTGTCCAGGGACTACATGCACGCGATCTTCGGTATGCTCGGCGCAATCCTTCTCGATGTACATCGAGCGTTTGGTCATCGAAAGAAGCGAGTGCGTCGATTCGACATACTTCGCCATCGGCGTGTGATTGAGGCGGCTGGTCATCTCCTGCATTGGTTCGAGGTCATGGCCGATGCGCCAGATCATGAAATCGGCATTTGAGCGCAGCCCCACGGTTGAGTAGGTGCGAATTAATAGTTCGGAACGAAATTCATCCACGGCGCGGGCGAATTCTTCTTTGCAAGGCGTCTTCTCACCGTCGTCGAGCATGCGCCACTCGGGGCGAACTCGATAGAAAGTAAAGTTGACGAATTGACGTGGAAGTTTGCGCTTATGCTCTTCGAGGTCTTCAACATTCGGCGCCAGACGAAGCGAGCCGCGCGTAGAGTTGTTCGTTTGATCGCGTTCAATGCTCATGGTTTTCGATCAAAAAATGAGTTTCGCTCGTCTAATCCGTAAGTTGCGCCAGTATGCTTGGGTTTTGCGCAGAGACATTCTGCGTCGATCTGCTGCGGTTTGCAACCGCCCGCAGTGTTTTGGTTTCTGGTCTTTGGCCTTAGGTTTTTGGTCTTTGGTTTTTGAAAAATGGTTTGTGCTCAGCGACTGGGCCTCCAAGATGAACAATCGAAGACCCAAGACCAAAGACCAAAGATCAAAAGTTGCATGCTATACTGCCGCGGCCTTGCCAAGATCAATTCTTCGAGGTGACTGACTGATGATTCGTTCACTAGTGCTTTCATCGTTGCTGCTGTTGGCTTTGTCCGCCGCGGACTGTACCAGTACGACGAAGACGACAAATAACAATACGTCAAAGCCCGCCGCCACAGCTACGCCCGACGCCTTTGCTGCGTCGCGCGCTACATTCATGAAGAACTGTAAAGAGTGTCACGGCGAAAAAGGCAATGGCGGCCCGGTGAAACTGGAAGACGGAACCAGACTGAAAGTGCCTAGCCTGCGCGAAGGTCACGCCTTGCGTCATCCCGATTCAGACTTCCTCAAACAGATTACCAAGGGAGGCGATGGCATGCCGGCTTTCAAAGACAAGCTGAAACCGGAGGAGATTGATGATCTGATACGTTTCATCCGTCATGAATTTCAAGGTGGTATGACGCCGCCGGCAGAGGCAGCTAAACCGATGAAGGGAATGAAGTGAGCATTTGCCATAGGTGAGAGAACCCAGATGGAAAATGATTTGAATGAAATCGGTCAGCTCTTTATGACGCGCTCGCGTTACCATCTCTCTCAAGATTTTCTGCCAAAGATCGAGCGCTGCGTCGAACTACTCAAAGATGAACAGATTTGGTGGCGCGCGAATCCGCAGTCGAACAGTATCGGGAACCTCATTTTGCATCTGAGCGGTAATGTGCGTCAGTGGATCGTGAGCGGTTTGGGAGGCGCCGCGGACTCGCGAGATCGCGGCGCCGAATTTGCGCAACGGGATGTGATCTCGCGCGAGGAGTTGATCGAAAAGCTGAAGCAAACCCTGGGTGACGCAGACGCGGCACTTGCAAAGTTCGATGCTGAGAAGCTGCTCGACCTCCAGAGCATTCAGGGTTGCGACGTTTCCGCCTTGGAGGCAATCCTTCATGTGGTCGAGCATTTCTCGATGCATACGGGCCAAATTATTCTGATGACCAAGATGCTTGCGGAAGCCGATCTCGCTTTCTACGAATTCACGGGGGCGACGCCGATTCCGAAATGGCGAAACGCGCCGGAGTAGTCGTTTTCCATCTGATTTTCCCTCTCCCAGTGGGAGAGGGGTAAGGGGCGAGAGTGCGAAGCATAGAAAAAAAGAAAGAAAAAGGCGACATGTTTTGTTCTCGCTAAACCCTCAGTGAAATGGCGACTGAAAAATGGAAAATGATCTGTGTTACATTACTTCCGCAATGATCGAATCACACTTGGAGGCTGATTTCGAATGACTTACATTGTTGCCGAGCCGTGCGTTAATTGTCGCTACACGGACTGCGCGCTGGTTTGTCCTGTTGAGGCTTTTCATCTCGATGATGACATGCTCGTAATTCATCCCGAGACTTGCATTGATTGCGATGCCTGCGTTCCTGAATGTCCGGTCGAAGCTATTTTCGCCGAAGACAAGTTGCCTTCGGAGTGGTCGAGTTTTACTCAAATAAATGCCGAGCGCGCTTTGAGCGGTTTGCCTACCATCAACGTCAGACTAGATCCTTTGTGTCAGTAACTTACCTAATGGCTTGCAAACAGGCGCGGGGCCGCGGCCAACCAAAGTGGCAGCCGCGCCTTCTCAATGTTGCAAAGGAACATGACTTGCAACTGAACAGGCAGATCTCAAATCTGAACCTTGTTGTTTAGGTTGCTTGGCGGCTGATGCATTCTGTTTAGAGATAATATCTGAGATCTGAGACTTGAGATTTGAGATCTGAGATTTGAGATCGTGAAATGAGAAAGGCTACAAAACGTTTATTGGGAGGAATAGCTTTAGGCGCCGGAGCCCTCGGCGCGATTGGAGCAGTCTTAATGAAAAACAATACCGGTTCTCGACGCGAGCGGCGGCGAGAAAAATTGAGAGTCGCCGATATGTGGGCGCGCCCCGGAATGAAAGTAGTCTTTCGAGCCGAACTCATGCCGGGTCGCGATGCTTCTGAGCGCACTTTTCGGATCAATAGTTTATTGCCGAGCGGCCGCGTGTTATTGGAGGGCGTCACCGGCGAGCACGCTCAGAGGGAATTCGAACCGATACGATCGTAAGAGAAATACGAAACTTCGGAGAAAGAAACAAGATTCTAGATTTATTTTTTCCGCCAGCTCCCAGTTCCTACGTTTTTCCTAGCAGTTTCTCCTGCTTCCTTTTGGCATTCGCTTTGCCGATCCGGCAGGACCCCTGGCATTAACGACACGATCATTGCTAATGGGCCACCTCTCCGCTTAGGTAGACCCGACTGTTGAATTCGCATCTCGTCGGTGTTGGACGGCGAATCGGGATGTGGGATCCAGAGAGGTTGCGGATATTTCCGCAAGACCACGATCTTTGAGATTGAAGTTTGGAGAAACTCTTAATGGCAAACATGCTTTCGTTATCATTCGGAAGGAGCAGTTTACTAACCTTCGTCTTACTTTCGCCGGCGCTGCTTACATTGTTTTGCGCCCCGGCCCATGCTCAGAGTAACCCGCAGCAGCCTGTTGAAATCAAAATCACTGCCAAACAATTCGAGTTCGATCCGCGGACAATCACAGTGGAGAAGGGCAAGCCTGTCAGGCTCGTTATCACCTCGGTCGACGTCGATCACGGGTTCAAGCTTGAGGCCTTCGGCATCAATCAAAAAGTCGCCGCGAAGAAAACCATCAATCTGGAGTTTACGCCTGATCAGATCGGGAAATTTGAGTTTCGCTGCTCGATCGTGTGCGGCAGTGGACACGAAGACATGCTTGGCGAGTTAGTAGTAGAGGAAGCCCCGCAGCAGAAGGTAAACGTCACCTTTGACGAACAAGCTCCCGGCGTGGCCTTCGTGGAAGTTAACGGTGAGCGTCTCCGGGTGGACACCACTACCAAAACATGGACGCGAATTGAAGGACCGTCGAAATCGCAGCCTGCGATTCCGGCGCAACCTCAGACCGCAACCGGCGAGCAACGGAAAAAGCTTGCGCATGAGGTTGAGACTTATGATTATCGTTTGGTCAACGTCCCCACACCGAAGCGAGTCGTAAAAGGCAGTTTGAATTTGTATTTCACGCATCGATTTTCTCAGCCCATAAAACCGCTGAAGCAAAGCGCCAAACAATTACTTGGACTCGATAGCTTCTCCGCGTCCTCTCTAGGACTGTTTTATGGCATTACGAATAAGTTTTACGTTAGCGCGTCTCGCTCGCCGATTTGCCAACGCGGGTTGTGCCGCACGATCGAAATCGGCGCCGGCTATCATTGGCTCGACGAAAATGCAGTTTCACCGGTCGCCCTTTCAACTTATGCGAGCATTGAAGGCGACAACAATTTCTCGCGGAACTTTACCTACAATCTTCAGGCGATGGTCGCGCGCAGCATCACAAGATATGTGCATCTGATTTTTTCGCCGGCAGTGCACATTA
>QHXG01000272.1:0-423 GCA_003222845.1 Acidobacteriota bacterium
TAGTTCACCGTGATACCAAAGATGTCATCTCCAATAATTCGGGCCGGACCCAAATGGATTCCCGCCCTGATCCTGATTCGATCATCTCCGGTGTACTCACGTAATGCCAGACTGAAATCTAGAGCATCAAGTACATCTCGGAAAACAACCATGAACGAGTCGCCAATGATTTTGATCTCATGATGATCGTATTTCTCCATTAGCGATCGCGCCTGAGCAAAATGCTTCAAGAGCAGTTCGATCCACTTCTCGTCATGCAGTTCATTCGCCAGTGTAGTTGAGTCAACAATGTCAGTGAACACCAACGCAAATATTCGAGACGTTCCTGCCCATTCCTGTAACGTTTGTCCCTTCACGCGTTAAGCTCGCTTCTTTTCCTTAACCTTGAACTCCGGATGTCGCGCCAGAAAGCCGCCGCGCTTG
>QHXG01000272.1:517-10373 GCA_003222845.1 Acidobacteriota bacterium
TTCATCAGGTGGCGAATCAGATTTCTTATCACTATTGCTCATCTAACTTTCAAGCGACTCGTCGCGACCGTGTCGTTGTTTTGCCAGTCTGAGGCCTTTTCGCCCTTGATGCCTGTCGTCTCGCCGCCTTGGCAATTACGCGTAAGGCTTCGTTAACAGATTCGTCATCCGGAAAGGCTTCCCTCACATCGCGATCCAACAGCACGATGTTCGTTCCTGAGCGATAGCGTTCGGCATAAATCCCGCGGCCTACGAGTTTCATTTTGCTGAAGTCGTACTCTGGTAAGAGATCGTCGTCCTCAGTTCTTTTATTTGTTCTCTTCTTCATACCATCTTCTTTCATGCGGCGTAGCTTCGCGCGCGCTAATTACTCTGACCTGGTCTCCTCTCATCGTGTGCGCAACGACGAGTACCGTCCTCGACGTGACATCCCAAGGGTAGCGTATCTCCGCTCGACTTGTGAATGTACCTCGTCATCATATGTGAAAGAGAGAATATCACTAAAAACCGTGCCTGCTTCCTCAAACGAAATTCCGTGCTTACGAAGGTTGCTCGCTGCCTTCTTCGGGTCCCATTCAAATTCTACCTTTGGCATTCTGAGTCTACTGTTTTCAGGTCATCTCGGCACGTCGCGTCTCACGTACAGCAACAAATCCACGCCCGGTCGCAACGCATAAGCGCCGTCGTCTTCGCCCGAACTCACAAGTTGATAACGATCGCCGTAGTTTGCCTTGAGCTGTTCTTCCTGCGCTTTCGAGCCGATGATGATGGGTTCGGTTGTGGGGACGATTTGCTGGTAATAGCCGACGCGTTTGTAATCGCGGAAATACCATGGCAGCGGCCAGTAGTCGGGCGAGACGATCGAGACGCCGGTGTCGTTGCCGGTTTTTAACTGCTTGGCGATGCGGTCGATTTGGCTGAGCATTGCCAGCATTCCGCGCCGCGTGTGGGCATAGACGTATGCGTACTGATCGTCGTCGTAATGAACGAAGTTGAGCTGGTACATCTGATAGCTGCACACAACGAGCACGATCGCGGCAGTGACGTAGAAGTGTGGAGATTTCTTTCGTCGATCTGAGCCCGAATAAAGAATATATCCGGCATACATCGACAAGAGCAGTATGGCAATTATCGCCGGCCAATTTTTTGGAAGATCGAAATCCCATGTGACGCCTGTAACACCACCAGCAGCGCCGTAGGTGAACTTAATAAAACGCTCAAAAACCAGGAGCGCAATAGCACCAACCGTCAGTCCTAACGGAACCCAAGACTTGCCGAATCTCTGATGAAGCTGGTCGAGCGCATAGCCGCTGGTAATGGCGAGCGGAACAATGAAGTTCAAAGCAATCCACGGCGTCTTATATTTCACCATCGAGTAAGCAACTAGCAATCCGAACGCCCATTGCGCGGCAAACAAAGCGAACCGATTGTCTCTGCGCCAAACAGCAATCACTGCCCCCGCTGCTCCCAACAACAATAGTGGCGACTCTTCTTGTCTTAACCACTCGGAGTATTGCAAGAAGGGATGCGCGTGTTCGCTCGTTCTGTGTGACCAAAGATTCAGCGTCTGCAACGCATCGCGCACACCCTTTGGATAGTTGGTGAAGAATGACGAATAGAAGAGCACAGAGATGACGATAAAGGTTGCGAAGGCAACTAGCGCGACCGTGATTATGGGAATCGGCCCACCTAAGCGTTCAATGTTTTGCCGCCAACGTTCGCTCAAAGACAAATCCTCTAAGTCTCGGTTTCGGCCGAGCTTATCGCGAAGCTGGAAATACATTGTCGTAGTAATCAGCGCTATCAACAGCACGGGACCATTCATGATCCACGTCTCTTTGGTCGCGACCATCAAGGCCGCCGAAATTGAGGCCAGGATAAAATAAACGCCGTTCCCGGTGTCGTAATACTTCAGCGCCGCGACGACGATTCCCAGCGTGAAGAAGACGAACAGAGATTCGTGAATGAAGTAACGCGAAAGATAAACGGCGCCGGGAGAGATCGCGATCAAGCCACCGGCACAGAGAGCGCCGATGGCGCCCAAACGTTTGCGGAGTAACAGCGCAAGTGCGATCGTGGCCACGCCAAAGATTGCCGTGACGCCGCGAACTGTGTAGTCGTTTAGGCCATAAACATCGCCGAACGATTTACCGCCGAAGAATCGCGCCAACCACGGAATGACAGCCGAAAAAAAATAAAGGGTCGGACCGTGATAGTTTTCCGGATTGTATTGGTACTTGCTCAAGCCTTCGCGAACGAGAGGGACCAGGAAATTTCCGTTGACGCCTTCATCGTGATGGAACGGCACCAGTGAAAGCTTGTAGAAACGCAGGATCGCGCCAACGATCAGAATCGCGGCGGCTGAGATTCGCCAGGCGCGCTCGGATAGTCCAGGGGGTTCAATTACCACGCCTGGCTGACTCGGATTCTTCCCTTGGGCGGCAGGTTTCTTTTGCGTAGTCGCCTGCTTGCTACGGCTTGATTTTGTAGAGGTGGTACGCGCCAATGGTCGCAACTTCCGGGTAATGGCTGAAGAACGCGTCGTTCACAGGCATTACAGAATGTTCCTGTGGATCGATGACAACATAATCGACTCCGTATTTGCTGAGCAAGTCGGCGGCGTCAAGCGAGCCGGAATAAATCTTCTTGACATCAGATTCGCGTGGGCCAAAGTCGATGCCATGTGTCCAGATGTGCCCTGGATAACCGATGATCGAACGCCTCCCCGTTAGGAAGACGGGCGTGTTGTGAATTGGCGCGTGCAGGACCGTCGAGCGCGGTGGCGTCCGCTGTTTGATCATCTCGGCGAAGGTAACGCCGTCGCGATCGAATTCCTGATACTCGCCCTGCTGGGTTAGCAGGGCAAAAACGTCGAGACCTCCGGCGAGCGTCAGCACCACGAACATAATGGCCGCCAGCGCACGTTTCCAGGCATTGTCTTCCCACAGACGCGCCAGCAGCAGCGCAACGATGGGCGCTGAGGCAATCCACCAGTAGTACAGCACCTTGATGTTGTCCCAAATCCAAGGCGCCAGCTTCAACACATTCGGAATGATAAAGCAGAGCGTGAAAGGCAAATAGAAGAGCATTAACTTTCGCGAAACGAGATAGTCTTCGCGCTTCCACAGCAGGGCGATAAGCAGCAGGGGAATAAAGAGGCCGGTGTTCTTGAGCCAGAACCAGAAAAAGTTTTCATTTCCGTGGCCCCAGCCGAATTCCCAGCCGATAAAGGAGCGCGTGCTGACCGCGCTGCCGTGCGTCGACCAAAGCAATTGCGGTCCCGCGATGATTGATGCGACCAAAAGAAAAGTTAGCCACTCGCGCCACTGTCGCCAGTTGATTAAGGCCAGACAGGCGCCGACTCCCATGACAGTGATGAAGCTGTGCGCGTGAATCAGCGGTAGCAAGCCGGCGAGGACGCCGGCGGTGAGCATGCGGCGAGAGAGCAAAGAGCCAAGAGCAAAGGGCGAAGCGTCAGTTAGAGGTCCTTGTAGCCTCTCGGTGCTTCTGGTTTCCTTCCCCTTTGCACCTTGCACTTTGCTCTTTGCGGTATTCATCGCGGCCCACCATTGCGTGAAGACAATCACCGCCAAGGGAATGCCCAACAGAAATCCTCGCTGCGGCACGAGCAGACTGATGACTGAATTACCCCAACGCCAGCCTTGTTCGACCTCAGGCAGAATCGTGTATGAGTGCGGAATGTGTTTGAGGATTTGAAACACACCACCCTCGGTTTTGTTCACGTCGCTGAACAACATTGCCCAGCCAAATCCGCCATTCAGAATTACCAGTACTGGGGTTAAGATCGCCGCGGTGCGATTGCGCAACAGTTGCTGACCGAAGCGGTGCAGCACGCCGACCAATCCCACGCCTACGATCCAGTTTTCGATAAACATGGAATCGCGCAAGCTGGCGCCGGCGCGTACGAACATTGCCGAGATGAAGTCTGTGAGAAACGGATAAGTAAAGCGCGCGCCGGCAAACGTCGGATCTTCGGGCGGAAAGTTCTGGCCGTAAACAAAGCGCGTGATGACGCTGAGGTGGAAGGGCAGATCGCCATAGTTATTCAGTACGCCGGTATAAAGACCTTCAGGTTTTTCCAGTAGCTTACACCCGCATAAGAAAGAAAGTAAATAAAGGCCCATCTGTCCGGCTTGGAAGTCGCCCGACTGATCGACTGTATAGCTTGAATGACGTCGGTATTGATCACTGTGCGGCGTCGCTCGTTCATGAAAAGCAGAAACGGCGTCGCCAAAACCAGCTCAGTGAGACCGATGGAGTTCTCGTTGAGGCCAAGAAAGGAAGCGAAGATGAAACCAACCAGGCCCATCAACGCGAAACCGAGGCACGCGCCCGAGCACAAACGCGAAGCGAGCGGCGCGTCCTCGTCATAGGTGTAAGTGAGAAGCGCGCCGCTCGCGATGGCGATGAAGGATAGGCCGAGAGAGATGATCATCCAGCTATCCTAGCAGATGATGATGAAACGACGACTTTCTCTAGCCCAGGCGTTCACGCCTGGGTGGCGAAAGTCGTGGTCTCCGTGTCGAGCCCATTGATGGGCTTCTCGAGAATTGGAACTCTGCGGCTGAAGCCAAATGATAGGCCTCCTGAAGGAGGCTTAGTTTCAAATCACCAATCGTTCCCCAGGCGTAAACACCTGGGCTAGGGAAAACGTGCCCTGCAACCCAACTAAACGCTCATGAGTTCATGTTCTTTCGATTTCGACAACTCGTCGATCTTCGAGATGTAAATGTCCGTGAGTTTTTGAATGTCCTCAAGCCCGGCGCGCTCGGCATCTTCAGAAATCGCTTTGTCCTTGAGCATCTTCTTCAGTTTGTCATTCTCGTCCCGGCGTATGTTGCGGATCGCAGTGCGATGTTCCTCCGCGATATCGTGGACCTGTCTCGCGAGCTGCTTACGTCGTTCTTCGGTTAGCGGTGGAATGGGAATACGAACGAGCTTGCCATCATTCGACGGATTCAAACCAAGGTCCGCCGCACGAATTGCTTTTTCTACGTTGCCGAGCTGTGTCGGATCCCACGGTTGCACGGTGAGCATCTGCGGCTCAGGCGCATGGACCGAAGCCATTTGGTTTAGCGGTGTCGCCGTCCCGTAATAATCGACCATCACGGTGTCGAGCAGGCTTACGGATGCGCGGCCCGTGCGCACCGTGGCCAGCTTGCGCCGCACGTCCTCAATCGCCGCTTCCATGCGTGGTTTGGTTTCTTTGATGACATCCTTTTCAGTCATTCGCGTTTGTTTCCGATATCTCGAAACGGTTTATTGAAAGGGAGCCAGGAGAAGTGTCACCGGGATCAGTCGCTGATTAAGAGGGTCAACTCCAAGTCCCATCTCTTCCAGCGTGATTGCGCCCAACAGCGGCTCGCTACCTTCATCGCCAAAAACACAGATCGTAATGATGCTTCGTGATCCATCGACCGATATAGTCGCCTGGGCGCAGTCGCGCTCGATTTCAGCACCACTCGCCAAGCGAAACCGTCGGCGGAAGCTCGGGGCAATTCCCAGGTCTTCCAGAACGGACTGTGGAATCCACGTGTATGCGGCTCCGGTATCCACCCAGGCCCTTAGTTTCTGGGAGCGCGATCCGTCGATGGTACTGACCTCGATTTCTTTTTGAAACGATGCCATCGAGTCCTTATTAAAACGCCGAATGCTTCAAGTATCAAATCGATCCACAATGGCACCCGGCTACTTTTCTAAACAAACCCGTGTTCCGATCCCATCACTAGTGACCACACGCGCAATGTTGCCGGGCGTGCGCATGTTGAAAACCACGATTGGCAAGTTATTGTCCATGCACAGAGAGATCGCCGACGCATCCATAACCTTCAATTGTTTTTCTAACACCTCTTGGAACGTGATGCAGTCGAAGCGCGTGGCCGTGGCGTCCTTCATTGGATCAGCGGAATAGACTCCGTCAACCTTGGTCGCTTTCAGGATTACGTCGGCCTTGATTTCGAGCGCGCGCAGGGCGGCGGCTGAATCAGTTGAGAAAAACGGATTGCCGGTGCCGGCAGCGAAAATTACAATGCGTCCTTTTTCGAGATGGCGAATGGCGCGGCGACGAATGAATGGCTCAGCCATTTCGGGGATGTCGATCGCTGAGAGCACACGCGTCTGAATGCCAGTTCGCTCCAGAGCATCCTGCAAGACCACGGCGTTCATTACTGTGGCCAGCATGCCTATATAGTCCGCCGAAGAACGATCCATGCTGCCGGCGCTTTTTGAGAGGCCGCGAAAAATGTTGCCGCCGCCGACGACCACCGCCACTTCCACGCCGAGATTGTGGACTTGTTTGATTTCTTCGGCGACAGAGTGAGCGACTTTTACGTCGATGCCGAAGCTTTGCTCGCCCACCAGCGCTTCACCTGAGATTTTAAGTAGGACGCGACGATAGGCCGGGTGCTTTTCGATCTCATTACTCATCTGGTGAATGTTCGGTCTGATTACTTGCGGCCTTCGCATCTTTGCATGATCGGCATTCTTACAGACGCAAAGACCGAAGATTCAAAGGCGTGAAGGCTTGACTAGGCTCCTGCGAGCTTCGCAACCTCGTCGCCGAAATCATCGGCGCGTTTTTCGAGGCCTTCACCCATTTTATAGCGCGCAAACCGACGAATTGTAACCTTCTCTCCGGTCTTGGCGATCTTCTCGGTTACCAACTCGCCGACCGTCTTTGCCGGGTCTTTGATGAAAGGCTGATCGAGCAGGACGACTTCTTCATAGAACTTATTCAGTCGTCCTTCGACGATTTTTTCGATCACCTGTTCCGGTTTGTTGGCGTTCTTGGGATCGTTCTTCGCTTGGGCTCGAGCGATGTCTCGCTCTTTTTCCAACATTTCCGGCGTGACTTCGTCGCGCGAAACGTAACGCGGCTCAGCCGCCGCGACATGCATCGCAATGTCTTTAACGAGTTGCTGAAATTCTTCGCTGCGCGCAACGAAATCAGTTTCGCAGTTTACTTCTACCAGGACGCCGACTTTCCCCCCCATATGAATGTACGAACCGACCACGCCCTCGGCGGCGACGCGGCCTTCCTTCTTTTTCGCTGAGGCCAAACCGCGTTCGCGTAAAATTTCGATTGCGCGCTCTTCAGCGCCTTCCGCTTCGACAAGGGCCCTTTTGCACTCCATCATGCCGGCCCCAGTTTTTTCGCGCAGCGCCTTAATACCTGCTGCAGATGTGTCTCCCATGATTACTTAGGTTCTCCTAACTCGATGGCATGAACTTCAATTGATTACGCCCTGGATTTAGGGCACAGACTGAAGTTTATGTTACTTCACTAAAATGCGCAGCCCGGCGGAGTTCCCGCTTGTTGAGGCTGCGCTTGCCGATAAATTGAAACTTGCGTTGCGTTCTAACTTGCGGCGACAACCTCCGCGCTTTCGTTCTGAGCCTCATCGTGCGAAGCGGTCTCTGGTTCACCTTCAGCCGGGGGCAAGACCTCCGCAACCGTTGCTAAGTCGTTGCTCTCTTCGCTGGGCGGTTCGATCGCCGCGCTTTCGATTTCACTGGTCGCCAGCGCAGGTTCGGGCTGTTCTTCGCCGGCCGGCCGTTCAGCTCCGGCGTTCCCCTCAGTCAGCATTTGCTGTCCCTCGAGAACGGCATCGGCAATACGCGACGCGAAAAGGCGGACAGCGCGTAGCGCGTCATCGTTGCCGGGAATCACGTAATCGACTCCTTCGGGCGAACAGTTCGTATCGACGACCGCAATCACCGGGATGCCGAGTTTATTAGCCTCAGCCACGGCAATTTCTTCCTTGCGCACGTCGATTACAAAGATCGAGTCTGGCAGACGGTTCATCCCTTTGATGCCAGAAAGCGTTTTCTCCAAACCTTGCCGTTCGCGATCGAGTTTGATGCGTTCTTTCTTGGTTAGCTTTTCGTAGCGGCCGTCGGTCTGCATCGCTTCGAGATCTTTGAGCCGCTTGATCGATTTCTGCACGGTTTGAAAATTCGTTAAGAGACCACCCAGCCAGCGCTGGTTGACGTAAAACTGTCCGGCGCGCTCGGCTTCTTCGCGGACAGCGTCTTGTGCTTGACGCTTCGTGCCCACGAACAGCATTGTCTTGCCGCGATCTTCGGCAATTGCGTTGGTGACATACTGAAGCGCTTCGCGAAACATCTTCTGCGTCTTTTGCAGATCGATAATATATATGCCGTTGCGCTCGCCGAAGATGTATTCCTTCATTTTCGGGTTCCAACGGCGCACCTGATGGCCGAAGTGAACACCGGCCTCCAGCAACTCTTTCATCGTAACCGTAACCAAACTGCTTTCTCCTTCGTGAATTGGTTTATGTACTCGTCGCGATCGCGGCTTTCACGTTGAAAGCAACCAATCAAAAATCGCGACAATGGAATCAAGGCATTTCCGATTGCCGATTTAAGACCCGCGCACTGCACCTAATTTCTCACAATCGCCAATCGAAAATCGGCAATTGGCAATCGGCAATGTTCTTACCGCTTCGAGAACTGGAAGCGCTTGCGCGCGCCTTTCTGTCCGTACTTCTTGCGCTCCTTGATGCGCGGATCGCGCGTAATCAAGCCCGCTTGTTTCAGGGTCGGCCGCAGATCGCCGTTGTATTCGATCAATGCTCGCGTGATGCCATGACGAATCGCGCCGGCCTGTCCCGAAGGGCCGCCGCCCGCGACGTTGACCACTACGTCGAACTTATTAGCCGTCTCAGTCAACTGCAAAGGCTGGCGAATGATCATCCGCAGCGTCTCGTTCGGAAAATATGATTCGAAGGTCTTGCGATTAACCTGGAAATTACCACCACCCGGCCGCAAATAAACGCGAGCAGTCGAGGTCTTTCGCCGCCCGGTCCCATAATATTGAATTTCTGCCACGTCTTAATCCTTTTTGGTTTTTCTATTTTTGGTTTTTGCGTGATGGGAAGTTGAGGATTACCGGTTGCTGCGCCGTGTGAGGATGCTCGGCGTCAGCATAGACTTTTAACTTCTTGACCATCGCGCGCCCGAGTTTGGTCTTGGGCAGCATTCCTTTCACGGCGAGTTCGATGACCCGCTCGGGATGTTTTGCAAACATTTCTGTCACGGTAGTTTCGCGCAACCCGCCGGGATAAAGGGTGTGGCGTCGATAAACTTTGTCAGTCGCTTTCGATCCGGTAAACATCGCCTTGCGTGCATTCACGACGATCACGTGATCGCCCATATCGAGAAACGGTGTCCACTTTGGATTTCGTTTGCCGGTCAAAACGGCGGCGACTTCCGACGCCAGATGGCCGACCGTTTTGCCCGCGGCGTCCACCACGTACCACTTTCGATTCTGAGCCAGACCAGCGCCGCTGGGAAAGTAAGTTGACATAGATAAGTCCTTCTATCTTAAGCGCCTCAAACGCGAACGAGTAGAATAGGAAACGAAGAATGCGATGTCAAGCCGACTTCACTTTGAGGTAGTGATGCAGTTTGAATGTGGCACGCGCATCTTGCGCGTGATTCACGGGCGGGACGCCCGTGCCACTCTGTCAAACTGCATCCCTACTTCACTTTGATTTTCGAGGCTGCTAGTATGAGCGAGCCGCAATTCAGCCGGCGTAGCTCAGTTGGTAGAGCAACTGATTTGTAATCAGTAGGTCGGGGGTTCAAGTCCCTTCGCCGGCTCCAAGTAACCTTCGGTTAGGAAACGAGTTTCGCGACTACGATTTGCGAATACTGTTGGCGGCGGCACTTGCAAAAGTGGGCGCTCCTCAGTTAAAGTGACGAGTTTGCGAACAAGGCCGGAGTGCGCACTTAGGCAACATCAATCCTAATTTCTCACCGGTTCTATTCGCGTGCTTACTTGACGGGAGATGCAGGGGTGGTCGAGTGGCTA
>QHXG01000273.1 GCA_003222845.1 Acidobacteriota bacterium
ATCGGACGCGTAACTGAGGCGAGCGTTTGAGCCGCCGGCGCCTCGCCGTTATCGACGATGATGACGATGCGTGGGAAGTCTGTCTCTGGAAAGACCGCGACGGGCAGTTGCCACACAGCATACATTCCCGCCACGCAAAGCAGGGCCACGATTACCAGAACGGCGCGCGATTGATTTGAGACGACGCGAGCAAGTCTCATGATGTTGTCAGAACCGCCTGCGGTAGCGGGCGGTTGAATTAGCGGCAGCAATAACGGCGGGTTCAACACTCAACCGCCCGCTACCGCAGGCGGTTCTGACCTCACTTTTCCTCGTTCTTCTTTTCTTCGGCGCCTTCCTTCTTCTCCTCTTCTTTCGCAATTTCCACTTTCGTGCCGTCCGGCAAAGAGAAGTTTCCTTCAATCACAACAGTCTCGCCGCCCTGCAAGCCTTCGGTGATCTCCATTTGATCCTTGGTGCGAATGCCGACTTTGACTTTGGTTTCGTGAGCAATATTTTGCGCGTCGACAACCATCACGGTGCCTTCGTCAGCGTTGCTTGATTCAAGCGTAACGGCTGAAGCAGGAACGATGATCGCGTCGCTCTTGGAATTTGCCGAGATCGTAATCTGCGCGGCGCCGTTCGCGCGCAAGTGGCCGGCGCCATTTGCGAGCGTGACCCAAACTTCTACCGTGCGATTGGTCGGATCGCTTGAGCGGCCAACCAACGTGACCTTGCCTTTCATTTCTTCACCCGGAGTATCGGTGGGCAGCACTGTGGCTGGGTCGCCAACTTTAAGCTGCGACACTACTGTGTCGGGGAAAGGAGCTTTGACAATCACCTCGCTGACGTCCGCGAGGTTCACCAGCTTTGCTCCGGCAGCGGCGAACTCGCCCTGATATTGAAATTGATCCGTTACGATGCCGGTAATCGGCGCGCGAATCGTGGCATAACCGAGTTGCGCGTCGAGTGTGGCGAGGTGCTGTTGTGCTTCGGCAACTTTCGCGGCGGCCAGCGCGCGGTCGTTCGGATTAAGCGATCTCGCGCGCAAGGAAACAGTCTGCTCCTGCAAGCGCAATTCGTCTTCAGCCGTCGTCAAATCCAGTTGCGACGCTTCGAGATCTTTTTTCGAGATACCGCCTTTTTCGTACAGTACGCGCCGGCGTTCATAAACCGCTCGCGCATTGTTAACTTTCGCCCGCGCGTCGAACAGGGCCTTTTGGTCTTCAGCATTGGTTTTCGGAATCGTTCCGGTGACCAGGCTGCGCTCGCTGGCCCGCGCTTCATTGAGCGCTGCTGCGGCCTCGGCGCGCTGGGCCCGAAGATCCTTCGACTCGAGCTCCGCAATGACCTCGCCCGCCTTGACGAATTTATTTTTCAACAGCGCCATCGTTTTGATCTGCGCGCTGACCTTCGCCGCGACTTCCGCTTTGTCGCGCGGCCAAATCGTGCCAACTGCCGATATCTCGGCGGCGATGGCTCCGCGTTCGGCTTTGGCTACCTTCACGCTCACGACCAGAATGGTTTTTTCTTCCTCGGCAGGAGTCTTTCTCCACCGCCATACCAATAGGACGAAGACAAGGAGAATCAATAAGACCGCGAGCGCCGTCGTGATTATAAGATTCCGGCGACGTCGGTTCGCCGCTGGTCCATCAAAAACGACAGTTGCTTCTTCGTGCGAGGTAGTGACGCGCCTCGGCTCGCCAGCGTCGTTAGGAATTTGATTTGGCGCCTCGTGATTCATGAATGACTCATCCATCCAATTAGTCGTTTGGATGGCGGACTTGTCCGCTCTAACACGCAGGACAAGTCCCGCATCTAAACGGATCTGCTGGCATCCTCCCTCATAATCAGGCTGCTGTCATTATTGCCCTGTTGCCTGTTTCAAACGCCCAAGCGCCGTTTGATAATCGAAGATGGCCTGATATAAAGCCAACCTTTGCGTCACCAAAGTCGTTTGCGCGTCCGTCACTTCAATGATCTGCGCTTCGCCCGCGCGATAACGTGCGATTGACGTTTCCAGGTTGGTCTGGGCCAGCCTGACAGCTTCGCCCGCCAACCTTACCCGTGCGGCTGCGGTGCTTGCTTGCGCCTGCGCCGCATAGAACTGTTGGGTGAAGCCACGCACCGCCACGGTGCGCTCGTTCTCGGCGATCTGTACGCGCAGACGCGCCTGACGTTCTTTGCTCCTGCTCGCGCCCCAATCGAAGATCGGAATATTGAGATTGATCGCCGCAGAGACGCCGCTATGTTCTTTCAAGCGCGGTGGCCTTAGCGAATCTGTATCGAAGCCGCCATTCATCGAATAAGTGAGCGACGGGAGACGATCGGCGCGGGCGATCCGTATTTCGTGCTTGGCAGCGCGAATCTGCTCTTCAAGTTGCGTAAACTCGGGGCGCCGAGAAATATCGTTGGCGTGAAACTGCTGAAACTCGAGGTCCACGGGCACGCCTAACAATAGATCGGTGGTGCTTATCGGTCTGGTGAAATCATACCCGACCAGTACGCGCAAGGCGCCGGCGCTAACAATTTCGTTTGCGCGATCGCGCTCCAATTCGTCCCGCCGCGCGATGGTTTGCAGTTGCGCGCGCGTGAGATCGATTGGCGCTACCTCGCCGCCGCTGACGAGCAAGGAAGTGATGCGTTCAAATTCTTCGGCCGCGGCGAGGTTTTGTTCGGCGCCTGCGCGCTGCGTAAGCGCCAACGCCAAACCGTAGTACGCCTCAATCACTGCCTGGACCAACGCACGGCGCGCGACGTCGGTGCCGGCATGTGCCGCGGCCAACAGCGCGCGATTCTTTGCCAGCGTCGCGCGCAGCTTGCCGGCAATATCAAAGTCGCCCGCCACATTCACGAACGCTTCGTATTCGCTGATCGCATTGTTGGCGATGAAGCTTTGCGTTCGCGGCTCGTTGGGATTCAAACCCAGCGCCGGCGAAGTATAGACGTAACTCAGCGGCGCGCTTACCTTCGGCAGAAAGGCGGCCTGCGCCTGTCGTACATCTTCGGCCGCGATGCGCTCGTTCAGCGTCGCTTGCTGAAAGCTCGACGCCTGCGCGTGCGCGAGTCGCAAGGCTTCGTCCAGCGTCAGCGGGTTCGAAGGTTGCGTGGCCTGAGGCGCTAACGGAACTGATGACGGGGTCGCGACAGATGGAGAGGCGCCGGCGGCCGGAGATGGACCGGGCGCGCTGGGAACACTGAAGGGAGTTGCCTGCGGCGAAGGCGTTGCCTGCGGAAGCGGCGTCGCGTTTGGAGATGGAGTCTGGACAGCCGGTTTTTTCTCAGTTGTCTTTGGAGTTTGTGCGTGCAGAGATGTCGAGACACAAGACCACCCCGCGAGCGCCGAGACTAGCCCGGCGCATATCTTTGCCCTTGCTCTCCTCTGCATAACTTTCGACTCTCGAAAAGCTACTCTCTGTGGTCCTCTGTGGGATCTCCGTGTCTCCGTGGTGAAGATTTCTTAGGGAGGTCCACCACAGAGACACAGAGGATCCACAGAGTTACACAGAGAGAATCTCCGAAACCCAGACTATACGCAGAGGTAGCTTAAGGGAAGATTAAAAACTTATGGAGATTCAGTCACGCGACAAGGTCATTAATGGTTGCTCAGGGTGACGCGCTGATCGGCTTGTTCGCGTTTGAGGATCAGTTTTTTTGCCTCGCGCTGAAGAATCGGTAAGGAGAATCCGAAGCCCATAGCGGCCATAATGCAAGCCATGCCTCCGGCGGCAAAGGTTCTGCGGGCCGTGAAGTGCTGGGCCAGGATTCCCACCAACAACGACCCAAAGGGCGCGAGACCGCTCAGCATCATGGTCCAGATCGCCATGACGCGTCCACGCAACTCGTCGGGTACGATCCTTTGCACAATAGTGTTCGAGGCATCTAACTCCGTCACCATCGCAAAGCCGATCAGCAACATCACAGGAAGCGATAAAGCGAATGAATGCGAGAATGAGAGCAACACCAGAGCGCTGCCAAAGCCCGCGGCCGCCAGCGCCGCCCAATCGCCGAGCGTGCGGACATTGCCGAACATCGCCAGGATTAAAGAGCCAAGAATCGCACCGATACCTGACGCGCCCATCAACAGGCCGAATTCCGTCGGTCCGCCATGCAGCATTTCTCTGGTGTAAACCGGCATCAGGATTTCATAGCGCAATCCCATGAAACTAATTAGACCGAGCAAGATCATGAGTCCGCCAACCGGTCCGGTATGCCGCACAAAATGGAAAGCCTCCGCAATGCCGGCGCGAAAGTGCCCCGCGGCTTTTTTAGGAGAAGGGTCAGATTTTATAAACAGTAGGCCGATGATGACGGCGCCAAAACTAAGGGCGTTGAAAAGAAAGGCCCAGCCCTCGCCGATGCTGGCCACCAACAAACCGCCAATGCCCGGCCCAATCGTGCGCGCACTATTGATCATCGAAGAGTTCAGCGTGACGGCGCTCATCAAGTCTTCCTTCGTTACTAGCTCGGCGACAAACGCCTGACGTACCGGAAAGTCAAAGGCATTGACCACGCCGAGCAAACCCGCAATCGTGAAGACATGCCACACCTGAACACGGCCCGAAAGCGTCAGCGCGGCCAAGGTGAAACAAAGCAACATCGGCGCGAGTTGTGTGAGGAAGAGAAGGTGCTTGCGCGATTTCGAGTCGGCTACCACGCCACTGATCGGAGCCAGCACGAAGATCGAAATCTGTCCGGCAAACGCCACTAGACCGAGCAGAGCCGCCGAACCCGTCAAGCGATAAACCAACCACGCCTGCGCCACGGTTTGAATGTAATTGCCAATTAAAGAGACAAGCTGGCCGCTTAAGAAGAGTTTGAAGTTTCGATGCTTGAGCGCATGCAAAGCGGAGGAGAGCTTGCCTTCAAGTTTCGCTTCCGCCCTTTTGATTCGGTGTGTGCTCAAGGTGACGCGGTCGTTCTTCTTAGCGGGCTGGTGACAAAGTCATTTCTCTAGCCCAGGCGTTCACGCCTGGGAAACTGATCGCGATTAATTCACAAGCCTCCTTCAGGAGGCTTGCCACTATTGCTTAAGGCCGTGTCTGAAGCCGCTAGCGCAAGCCCCATAAATGGGGCTCGAGACTCCAACGCCACTTCGCCAACCCAAGCGTAAACGCCTGGGCTAGTAGAAAAAAACTTACTTGTCTTCAACATTACCGCACGAACTGTAATCAGGCGCAATTTTGGAAATTTTTCAACAGCCTTTTAGAACTTCAACCCAATTCCGGTGCGCACCATTGTGTGGCTGGTAAAGTTCACGTGCGGATCGTAGTACACCTTCCAAAACCATTTTGGACGGTCGTAGTAGGTGCCAATTCCGACGGTGCGAATGAATCTGCCGGAATCTTCATGTCCTGATTTAAACACCGCGTCGAAGGTGATGCCATCGTTGGCGTTCAATTTGTGACGGTACACGACGTGGGTGTTCTGTTGCCCGGTGTGCAGCCGCACATCAATGATCGAATACGCTTGGATGCGATCGTAACTGCTGAGCTTGTGCCCGACTCCGAGTTGCACCGCGTCGCTCGGATCCCAGAAGAGATCAAAGAAGGATTTGAGATTTGTCCGCGAGACTCCGACGATGGCAATCGTATTTCCCGCACCCAACTCGGAGTAGAGCGATCCTGACACGGCTTTGGTCGTGGCCACCTCAATCGTCGGCACGAGGTGAAACCATGCTTTCTTGTAGTCGTACTGCGCGCCAACGCGAATCAGTTTAATGCCATTGGGATCGTCGAAGCCGGCAATCCAGGCAGTCAACGGCCCAAACTGATGTCGCAGGTTGAGATCGTATAACCGATCGCCGTTCGTAAAGTAAACGCTGAAGGTTAATTTCGACTTGAACTCATCAGAGCGCTCGATTGGGTCGCGCGTTTCCGTTTTTGATTCTGGGCTGGGAGATGGTGTCGGACTAGCCGAGGTAGATTGAGCCAGAACGACAAGAGGGCAAGAGCAAAAAATAAGGCTAAACAGAATCGTCCTATTAATCGCGAGCCAGGCCATGATCAAAAGCATCCCTTCAATCTTAATGACCCCAAGTCAAGACCAACGCAACCGCCGCCACGAACATTACCACAGTCGTCGTCCATCCGAGGATGTTGGACCAGCGGCCATTTACTCGGTTTCCCATAATATGCCGATTGTTGGCCACCAGCATGATCGCGACCAGTAATGGCGGCGCGAGAAAACCATTGATAATTGCCGCGAGCAAAAGCGCGCGGATCGGATTTATGCCGATGAAATTTATTAGCACTCCAACCAACGTCGAAACGATGATGACAGCGTAGAAGAATTTCGCGCGCCGCAACTTCTGATTGAAACCATACCGGCCGCCAAAGCTTTCGGTGAGGGCGTAGGCGCTGCATCCCGTAAGCACGGGGACAGCCAGAAAACCACTGCCGATCAAACCGACCGCGAGCAAGAGCGAGGCGGCGCCGTGCGCGAAGGGCTTTAACGCCTCGGCTGCATCGGTGGCAGATTGAATGTTCGTCTGGCCGGTCTTAAATAGAGTCGCCGCGGTCGCCAGAATAATGAAATACATCACCAGGTTCGACAGAAACATTCCAATATGAACGTCCCATCTCGCATATTTGATCTCGGCGTCGGAGGCGCCGCGGCGCTGCGCGCGAGTCACCCGACCGAAGCTGATCTCTTCTTCGACCTCCTGATCGGCTTGCCAGAAAAAAAGATACGGCGAGATCGTGGTCCCAAAGATCGCCACCACCATCGCCAAAAAACTCGAGTCGAAACTGAGTCTGGGAATGA
>QHXG01000274.1 GCA_003222845.1 Acidobacteriota bacterium
CTGCGTGCTTTCCAAGTCGCCGCTATGATCCGGTCGCTACCGCTCGCGGTTCTGACACGCTTCGCCGGTGGCGACGGCGCTTTGGGATCTCGAAAGAGAGAACCTCGGCCTAATGAAGAAAATCGATAAATCAGAATCGGCGCAATCTCAATCACCGAAATCCAAAGCGCCGTCGCCGCTGCGCTTTGCCGGCGCACTCCAAAACCGGCGCGACTTTATCGCCACCGCGCTCGCGACACCCGTCTTGATTGCCGGCTTGCGAACCGTCAACGCCGCTGGAGAGGTCATCGCCTTCACAAGTCCAAAAGGACAAGTCCAATTCATTCTGTTCGCCGCCGGACCGCAGTTGCGTTATCGCATAACCCGCGCAAATCAGATCGTCGTCGACTTGTCCGTCTTGGGCATGCTCGTCGATGGCATCGACCTTTGTCGCGACAGCACGATTTCGAGAATCGATCGTTACCGCGTCTTCGAAAAGTATCCGGCGCGCGGTGTGCACTCAACCGCGACCGATCATTGTAACGGCGCGAAGATTTCGCTGCGGCACACTGCTGGCAAAACGGACTATATGCTCTATGTGCGCGTCTACAACGATGGGATAGCGTTTCGTTACGTCGTTCCGGGCAGCGGCTCGCGCGTGCCTGATGAAGGAACTGCTTTCACGATTCCCGCAGGCAGCACTGCTTGGTTTCACGATTTCGAAGGACACTACGAAGGCATTCATAAGAAGAGAGCGATCGCGGATGTTAAGGACGGCGAATGGGCAGCGCCGCCTTTGACGATCAAGTTGCCAAATAGTGCAGGCTATGCCGCGATCACCGAAGGCGCTCTGATCAACTATGCGGGAATGGGTCTGCGCGCCGATGGCCAGCGCGGTTTTAAAGCGGTCCTCGGTCACGCGCTGCCGGTCAGTCATCCGTTTGATCTACGCTACGGCAAAGGCGAAGCGAAGCGACTGTCGAAACCTGCGGCTATTGAGGGAACAATCACTACGCCTTGGCGAGTCGTGATGCTCGGTCCCGATCTTAATTCGTTGGTTAACTGCGACATTGTCGACAGTGTTTCGCCGCCCCCTGACAAAACGATTTTTCCTCAAGGACTGCATACCGATTGGGTCAAACCAGGACGCGCGGTCTGGAGATATCTCGATGGCGGCGAGAATACCTTCGACGGCATGAAAGAGTTCTCGCGTCTTGCCGGTCAGTTGGGATTCGAATACAACGTGGTTGAAGGTTTTTGGCAACGCTGGCCAGAGTCGCAGATGCGCGAGTTAGCTGATTATTCGCGGCAGCAGAACGTGGGTCTCTGGTTTTGGAAACACAGCCGAGATCTTCGGACACCGGAAGCACGAGAGAACTTTTTCAGTTTACTGAGCCGGGTTGGTGTCGTCGGTGCGAAGATCGATTTCTTCGATCACGAAGCGAAAGAGATCATCGATGTGTACCAGGCTTTACTGAGCGGGTCGGCGCAGCACAAGATCATGGTCGAGTTTCACGGCGCGAACAAGCCGGCGGGCGAATCGCGAACATGGCCCAACGAGTTGACGCGCGAAGCGATTCGCGGTCTTGAATATCGCAGCATGAGCCTGCGCTCGAAGCACAACACCACGCTGCCGTTCACACGCTTTCTCGCCGGCCAAGCCGATTACACACCGGTGCATTTCGGCGAACGGCGCAGAGAAACTTCGTGGGCGCATCAAATCGCGAGCGCGATTGTGTTTACCTCTCCGTTGATGATTTACGGCGCGCATCCGAAGAGCATCCTGGAAAATCCGGCAGCGGACCTAATCAAAAGTATCCCCAGTGTTTGGGACGAAACAATTGTCCTGCCGTCCTCAGAGATTGGCGAACTTGCTGCGTTTGCGCGGCGTCGCGGCGATGTCTGGTTTCTGGGAGTAATGAACGGGCTAACGGGAAGAACGATTCGCATGCCTGTTCATTTTCTCGGTCGCGGAGAATATCAGGCGATGCTGGTTCGCGATCAGCAAGATGACCCAGCGGCTGTGAAGATGGAGAATATATCGGTCAGTAGAACGGATCTGTTAACGGTCAAGTTGCGCGCTGGAGGTGGGTTTGTGGCCAGATTCGTTGCCCCAAAATAGCGCCTTGACTGGGAGCGCGGGCGTCCCGCCCGCAATGCGTTAACAAATACCAGATCCGTTCTAATTGGAAGACACAGACATCCAAAGGTTGCGGGCGGGACGCCCGCGCTCCCAGTGAATGGTGACCGCTTATGATCAAACTATTTCAAATTTGGACGATGCTGTTCGTCGTGTTCTCTCCGAGCGCGGCGCAGCGATCAGACTCTGATGTTGCCGATTTCGATCGGGCGCGCGTTCTGAAGGCCGCCAATCAATATCTTTCCGAGAAGCCTATTACAATTACCGCTTCGCATAGTCCACGCAGCACGGGCGGATTGCACGATTTCTTTTCCGAAGGCGATTACTGGTGGCCCGATCCGCAAAATCCCGATGGGCCATACATTCAACGCGACGGGATGACCAACCCTGATAATTTCGTCGAGCATCGTCGCGCCTTGATGCGTCTGAGTGTGCAAGTGCCGGCTTTGGTCGCGGCCTGGAGGCTGACCAGGGACGCGCGATACGCGAAGCACGCAGCGCTTCATTTGCGCGCCTGGTTCATCGACCCTTCAACGCGAATGAATCCACATTTGCAATTTGCCCAAGCGATTCATGGACGCTTCACCGGGCGCGGGACAGGCATAATCGACACGATTCATCTGGTAGAAGTCGCCAGGGCCATCGAAGTGATGGTAGGCTCGGGCGCAATGACAGTAGGGGAGCATGAAGCGATCAAGGCGTGGTTCACGGCTTACTTGCGATGGATGACTACGAACCAGAACGGAATCGATGAGCGCGATGCGAAGAACAATCACGGCACGTGCTGGGTGATGCAGGTCGCGGCGTTCGCTCACCTAACTGGCGATCAAAAGCTGCTGGACTACTGTCGTGATCGTTTCAAGACTGTGCTCCTGCCGAACCAGTTGGCTGCGGATGGCAGCTTTCCGCAGGAGTTACGACGAACGAAACCCTATGGCTATTCGCTCTTCAATCTCGAGGCGATGGCTGCGGTTTGTCAGATTCTGTCAACGGCGCAAGATAATCTGTGGACGTTTCAACTATCCGACGGCCGCAACATGGCGCGCGCCATGGAGTACATGACGCCGTTCATTCGCGAGAAGAAGACCTGGCCGCTGAAACCTGATGTGATGTATGACAAAGAGTGGCCCATGCGACAGACAAGTCTACTGTTTGCCGGACTGGCCCTGAGTCGCGCGGACTATCTGGAGCTGTGGAAAAAACTGCCGGCGGATTCGAATGTCGAAGAAGTGATCCGCAACTTCTTCATACGGCAACCGGTGCTCTGGGTCAGTTAGCAAGGCATTTCATCGAGCCTTAGCTTGCAGCTTCGTGTCAGAACCGCGAGCGGTAGCGACCGGATCATGCAAGATAACTTCGAGAAGATGTATTGTCGTCAATGCAAACGCGGTTGGCATGATCCGGTCGCTACCGCTCGCGGTTCTGACACGGGCATAGGCAACCTCCACACAAACTTGCTTGGCGAAGTGGCTAAGTTGTGCAGGCCTGAATCGGCGGATGAATAAACGATATTCGAAATTAGTATCTGTGTTGACGACCATGGTCTCGTCCTTCTTTGTTGCTGGGCACGCGCTGGCGCAGTCGAACTACAGCTTGCACTCACCCGATCAGAGAATTGAAGTAAGAATTCGACTCGCGGATCGCATTCGCTATGACGTTCTATTGAATGGCATACGGCTGCTTCAGGACTCCACGCTTTCGGTCAAGACTAGTTCGACTACCTTGGGTTTCAACCCGCGTGTCAAAGATGCAAAGCAACGTAGCGTCGATCAATGGATCGAACCAGTCATTCGCCAGAAGTTCGCGAAGCTTCGCGAAAATTACCACGAAGTGCGGCTGGAAATGGAAGACAACTATGCAGTCGTCTTTCGCGCTTACAACGAAGGCGTGGCCTATCATTTGGAGACGGCTTTGCCGCAGCCGCAGGAAAAGATCTACAGCGAAGAAGTCAGCCTGAATTTTGCCGGCGATTACCACGTTTATTACCCGAAAGAGGACAGTTTCTTTTCGCACAACGAGCGAGAGTTTCTTTACCTGCCGCTCAAAGACATTGCGCCGAATTCCATTGCCAGCCTGCCTGCCGTAGTCGACACGAAAGACGGAGCGAAGATTGCCATCGGGGAATCAGACGTCGACGATTATCCGGGACTGTGGCTGCGAGGTAACAGTAATAATAGTCTCTCTGGCACCTTCCCGCCTTATCCACTGAAAGAACAATTGAACCGAGACCGCGATCTCAAAATTACTCAAACGGCGGATTACATCGCCGTCACCAAAGGCACTCGCACATTTCCGTGGCGCATCCTTGGCATTGCTGAGAGAGACAGCGATCTGATCACCAACCAGATGGTCTATCTGCTGGCGAAATCTTCGCAGGTGCAGGACACGTCGTGGATCAAGCCGGGCAAGGTGGCCTGGGAGTGGTACAACGCCAATAACATTTACGGCGTGAATTTCAAGTCAGGGATCAATACGCAGACTTACAAGTACTATATCGATTTCGCGTCGAAATACGGCATCGAGTACGTCATCCTCGACGCAGGCTGGTACAAGCTCGGCAACTTGCTCGAGGTTTCGCCGGACTTGAACATCGAAGAACTAGTTGCTTACGGCAGGCAGAAACACGTGGGCATAATTTTGTGGGTGGTTTGGAAGACACTTGACGATCAATTCGAACCGGCCTTCAATCAGTTCGAGAAGTGGGACATCAAAGGCCTTAAGGTTGACTACATGCAGCGTGACGATCAGCCGGTGATAAACTTCTATCACAAGGTTTGTCGCGAAGCGGCCAAGCGCAAAATGCTCATCGACTTTCACGGCGCCATCAGACCGGCAACGATGACCCGTACCTGGCCGAATCTAATCACCACCGAAGGCGTCCGTGGGCTCGAACAGACTAAGTGGAGCAAATACGCAAACCCCAAACACAACGTCACGATACCATTCACGAGAATGTTTCTCGGGCCGATGGATTACACGCCGGGCGCGATGGTCAATAGCGGCAGCGAAAAAAACTTTGCGGCCATCTACGAACGGCCGATGAGCCTGGGCACGCGCTGTCATCAACTCGCCATGTACGTCGTTTACGAAAGTCCTCTGCAAATGCTTGCCGATAGTCCTTCGCATTATCTGCGTGAGCCGGAGGTGATGGAGTTTCTCGGTCCAGTGCCGACGGTTTGGGATGAAACAAAAGTGCTGGCTGCGAAGATGGGTGAGTATGTAGTTATCGCCCGGAGACATGGTCGTGACTGGTACGTGGGCGCAATGACTGATTGGACCGCGCGCGAGTTGGAGATCGACTTTTCGTTTTTGTCCAGTGGCAGCTATGAAATCGAAAGCTATGAGGATGGCGTCAATGCCAATCGGCTCGGGAGTGACTATACGAAAACAAGAAAACAATTAGACAAGAACGCCAAACTTCGGATCAAATTGGCCGAGGGAGGCGGCTGGGCAGCCCGAATACACCCAAAGCTGTGACGGCTAAAGGATCGCCTGAACGATGAAAACGAATTCTATTTCGTCTGAAGATTTGCGTGGAGTATTTGCCGTACCGCCACTGGCGAGACGCCGAGACCCAGCCCGCTCGCTGGATCTTGCGCAGAATGATCTAATCGTTCGCCATATCATTAGCGGCGGAATTACGCGACTGATTTATGGCGGCAACGCGTTCTTGTACCACACCACGCTGGCTGAATTCGAAGAGTTGCTCGAGTGGCTGGCTGGTTTTAGCGACCAACTCTGGGTTATTCCGAGTATCGGGCCGTCGTATGGGCGCGCAATGGATCAAACGAAGCTGCTCCGCAAGTTTCAGTTCCCGTGCGTGATGGTTTTGCCGTGCAGTGACCCATCGGACTCTGCGGGGCTCGAGCGCGGCTATCGAGACATCGCCGAAGCCGCGGACGCAGAGTTGATTATCTATCTAAAGGACGAAAGAAACTTTGGCGTGAACCGGGAAAGCGGTCTCGACGCGGTGGCGCGACTGGTCGACGACGGCGTTTGCGCAGGCGTCAAGTACGCAGTGGTGCGCGACGATCCCGCGCGCGATGCTTACCTCGAAGCCTTGCTCAGCCGCGTGGATCGCAAGTTTGTGATCAGCGGCATTGGCGAACGTCCGGCCGTGGTCCATTTACGTGATTGGAAATTACCGGGGTTCACTACGGGATCGGGTTGCATCGCGCCGCGACTGAGCCAAATGTTGTTTGAAGCGTGCACGCGACCAA
>QHXG01000333.1 GCA_003222845.1 Acidobacteriota bacterium
GATCGGATGCCGCTTCATCTTTATCCAAACATTCGGGCGTCAGGATCGATACCAGAAGAATGGAAGCCGAATAGAGGTGGTACAATCAAATATCGAGTTCGTAAGCCCGACGTTCGTAGTTACCTCCGAAGCTTGCTGCCCGGACGGTGGAGAAAAGTGATTAAAGAAGGCAACATTGGTGACGCGCACTACTTTGAGCACGAGTCCGGTAAGGTTGCGGGCGTAAAGTTTGTTCCACGCGAAAGATTCTGGAAGTGAGGAAAAAGAGTAATAGAATTAGTCTTCAGACGCTCCTCTCTGATCCGGAGAAGTCTCCGGAGCAGAAATTAGCGCTCTTTGCCTGGCTCAACCTTGGGATCATCGAATCGCTAGGCAGAGGACACCTGACGCCTGCCGATGCTCTTCGAATCTTCTTTAACGGGGAAAACTGTCTCTTTGTTCGGCATGAGCTGGCCGACGAGAACGCCGACACGATCATGAGTTGCGGCGTGCAACTGCCGGATCTATTCGACATTCTTCCAGCGGACAAAGCGCAACAGGAATTCCAAAGTGAGTTGTCAACAATGCGCTCGCTCTGCGTGAATATTCTTGAGCAAAAGCGGCTGGCAGCTTGACGCCATTAAGATATTCTGCCCGCGGAAGGAAAGAAACCGATTAACGAAAGAGCAGATGTCGAAACTATATGAACGCGCACCATTTGTCGAGCTACAAGCTGAGGCTTGAATTCACCGACGGCACGGAACGCGTGATCGATTTGGAGCCCTTCTTGAAAGCGTCGAGGAATCCAGCGATCCGTGCGTATCTAGATCCCGAGAAGTTTTCCCAGTTCCGACTCGAGTACGGAGATTTGTTATGGGACGATTACGATCTCTGTTTTCCGATTGCAGATCTCTATCAAGGGCAAATTTAGCTGCTCCTTGGTTGACTGATATAATAACTGGAGAATAATTCCATGAATGTCGTAACTATTAACGAAGCCAAACAGAATCTGGAACTTCTGATTGAAAAAGTAATTGCGGATGCGGAGCCAGCGATTCTGTGTTTGGATTCTGGAGAGCAAGTCGTTCTCATGCCACTCGAAGAGTTTAATTCGTGGAAGGAAACGCTGTACTTACTTGCGAGCCCGGCAAATGCAGCGCATCTGAGAAAGTCCATTGAGGAGGCACGAGCGAGTCAGATTGTGGAGAAAGAACTTGTGGAAGCATGAGGATTACCTTCACTGAATCCGCTTGGGCTGATTATGTGTGGATCCAAGAGAATAATCGGAAACTATTGGGGCGCGTCAATCTGTTGATTAGAGATACAACTCGTTCTCCTTTCGATGGAATTGGCAAACCCGAACCGCTAAAGGGTGAATTATTCGGTCGCTGGTCCCGGCGCATTAACCATGAACATCGCCTGGTTTACGAGGTCACCGCGAATGGTCTGACTATAATTGCGTGCAGATACCACTACTGAGGTTCAATGATTCCTGAAATCGGACAATTCGCATTAATTCTGGCGCTCATGCTCGCGCTAACGCTGGCAGTGTTGCCGCAAATCGGTGCGTCGCGCGGCATTTCACAACTGGTGGCGATGGCGCGGCCAACGGCGCAGGCCCAGTTCATCTTCGTGGCCATTGCCTTCTCCTGCCTCGCGTATTCATTCATCAACAATGACTTTTCCGTGCTGAACGTGGCGACGAACTCCAACTCGCAGCTTCCGTTGCAATATCGGTTAGCCGCAACTTGGGGTTCGCACGAAGGATCGCTTTTGCTCTGGACATTCATGCTGGCGATTTGGATGGTAGCGGTGACGTTGTTCAGCAATCACCTTCCCGACGAAATGGTCGCGCGGGTGCTCGGCGTGATGGCAACGATCAGCGTCGGATTTTTGCTGTTCATGCTGCTAACGTCGAATCCGTTCGAGCGTTTGTTTCCCGTGCCTCCCGATGGCCGCGACCTGAATCCGCTGCTGCAAGACCCGGCGATGGTTGCGCATCCGCCGATGCTTTACATGGGTTACGTGGGATTCTCGGTGGCCTTTGCGTTCGCGATCTCCGCGCTGATTGGCGGCAAATTGGATGCGACGTGGGCGCGCTGGTCGCGACCATGGACCACAGTCGCCTGGATGTTTCTGACTTGTTTCTGGGCCTACTACGAACTTGGCTGGGGCGGCTGGTGGTTTTGGGACCCGGTCGAGAACGCTTCGTTCATGCCCTGGCTGGTTGGCACGGCGCTGATTCACTCATTGGCGGTTACGGAAAAGCGGGGCGGTTTCAAGAGCTGGACCGTGCTATTGGCGATTACGGCGTTTTCTCTGAGTCTGCTCGGCACATTTCTGGTTCGCTCCGGAGTTCTGACTTCGGTTCATGCCTTCGCAAATGATCCGAAGCGCGGCACCTTCATCCTCGGATTTCTAACTCTGGTAATCGGCGGTTCACTCGCGCTTTACGCCTGGCGTGCAAAACAAGTCGGACTCGGATCAAAGTTCGAAGTTCTTTCGCGCGAATCGTTATTGCTGTCGAACAATGTCCTTCTTATCGTAGCCGCCGGATCCGTTTTGTTGGGCACACTCTATCCGTTATTCGTCGATGCACTGAATCTCGGTAAACTTTCCGTGGGCCCACCATATTTCAACACAGTGTTCGTGCCGCTGATGGCGCCGGCGATGTTTTTGATGGGCGTCGGCCCCATCGCGCGTTGGAAACAGGCGAAATTGCCGGATCTCGCCGTCCGCTTGCGCTGGGCTTTTGGGTTGAGCCTGCTAACGGCTATTCTACTTCCGTTGCTTCCCTTCGTTATTGGCGGGTGGCAGTGGCGCGCAAGCCTGGGATTGATGCTCGCTTTCTGGATCACTTTCACCGCGCTTCAGAACGTCTGGAGCAGAGTACGCAGCGGCTCCCGCGACCTGGGTTTTGTTGGCCGCCTTCGAGCGCCTTCGCGCGCTTACTATGGCATGCAATTGGCCCACGTCGGCGTGGCGGTCTTCATCGCCGGAATAACTGTAGTCACGAGTTACCAAAATGAGAAAGACGTGAAGATGAACATCGGCGACACGGTGAGTGTCGGTGGTTATGAGTTCCGTCTGAACAATCTCGCTCAGGCTCCCGGCCCAAATTACCGGGCAGTACGCGCGGACATTGAGGTGACGAAGAACGGCGCATTCGTCGCCCTGATGCATCCCGAAAAGCGATCCTTCACCGCTTCACAAAATGTTACGTCCGAGACGGCAATCGATCGCAGCATCTTTCGCGATCTCTATCTGGCGCTCGGAGACGAAGTCGAGGGCGGTGCGTGGACTGTGCGCGTCTATCACAAACCGCTGGTGAATTGGATTTGGGGCGGAGCATTGCTGATGGCGATTGGTGGCGCCTTCGCCATAACGGATCGGCGCTACGCGCTGGCAGCCCGGAAGAGCGCCGATGAGATCAAGGCAGCTAAGTCTACGAACATTCCCGCCGCCGCGGCCCCATCTGCCGTCGAGTAAGTCATGAAACGCATTCTATTGCTTCCACTTGGCCTGTTCATCGCCCTGGTTGGCTTTTTGCTGATTGGGTTGCATCGCGATCCACACGAAGTGCCGTCGCCGCTGATTAATAAACCAGCTCCCCCTTTCCAATTGCCGCAGCTTCACGACGCAGCGAAAACATTTAGTGCTCAGGACATGCGCGGAAAAGTTTGGTTACTCAATTTCTGGGGAACATGGTGCATCGCCTGCCGCGAAGAGCATCCGCTGCTGGTTGAATACGCAAAGTCGAACGCCGTTCCAATTTATGGAGTTGATTATAAGTACTCGAACGACAACAGTGACGAGCGTGCCGCGGCTGCGCAATTCCTGGCCGAAGTCGGCAATCCATACACGCTTACTGTTTACGATGCTGACGGGCGCATCTCGATCGATTATGGAGTCTACGGCGCGCCGGAAAGTTTTTTGATCGACAAGAATGGCGTCATTCGATTCAAGCAGATCGGACCGATTACCGAAGATGTTTGGAACAATAAGATTCTGCCGCTGGCAAAGCAACTGAACCAATGAATTCCGATCGAAACGGTCCTATCTCTGTGAAACTCTGTGTGACCTCTGTGTCTCTGTGGTGGACGCTTCTTTTACCACAGAGGCACAGAGAGCCACAGAGGCGCACAGAGACTTCTTTAATAAGGCACTTCGGGATGGCTGCAATGCTTGTGATCGTGGGACTTTTGTCTTCGTCGTTCTGGCCCGCGTTATCGAAAGAAGCGAAGCCTGCCGAAGATCCGGAAATCGAGCAGCGCATGAAAGCGTTAACCGAACAATTGCGTTGCCTGGTTTGCCAGAACGAGACGCTCGCCGACTCGCGCGCTGACCTGGCAGAGGGCTTGCGCCAAGAGATTCGCGAGCAGATGAAAGCGGGCAAGAGCGATCAGGAGATTGTCGCCTTTCTGACGCAACGTTATGGCGACTTCGTTTTGTACAAGCCGCCCGTGAAATCGACGACTTACCTGCTCTGGTTCGGGCCGTTCGTGTTGCTGTTTGCCGGAACCGGCGTCCTTTATCGTTATCTGAAAAAGCGGCGCGAATTGATTGACGAAAAGCCGCTCACCGCCGATGAGCGAAAGCGCGCGGAAGAAATTCTGCGCCAGGTGTAATGCAAGTTCTTAACTTGCGCTTGATGATCATAAATCGTTTGAAAGGAAACCAGCGCAAGCTGGATAGCTGGCGCGAGAACTGACAATGTTAACTTTTGGAATCATCGCTGCTCTGTTTGTACTTCTGATTTTCTGGTTCGTGCTGCCACCTCTCCTTCAGAAATCAGAAGCCAAGAAGACCGACGCCAATGCCTCGGCGAACGTTATCATCTATCAGGACCAGCTTAAGGAGTTGGAAGCCGATCTCAAGACAGGCCTGATCGGTGAAGACCAGTACCAGCCGGAGAAGGAATCGATCGAGCGACGGCTGCTCGAAGACGTGAAGAGCAAAGCACCGCTTACTGGCCGAGTCCCTTCGACCCGCACGTCCGTAATCGTCTACGCGCTTTCCGTGTTTATTCCGGTTGCGGCAGTTGCTTTTTATTTGCTCGTCGGTAATCCGAAAGCTTTGTCATCGGCGCCGGCGCCAACAGGACCGCCTTCTGCTGCCCAACCGGAGAGGCAAATGTCGCCACAGCAAATTGCGGCAAACGTCGACAAGCTCGCCGAAAGACTGAAGCAGAATCCAAACGACGCGCAGGGATGGCTGATGTTGGCGCGGAGCTACATCATGCTCGAACGCTACGCGGAAGCCGCAAAAGCCTATGAGCGGGCGACCGCCCTCAACGCGAACGATGCGGACCTGTGGGCTGACTATGCGGAAGCTCTGGCGTTGTCTAACGGTCAGAATCTCGCGGGCAAACCCACCGAAGCTATCAATCGCGCGCTGCAAGTAGATCCGAGCAATCAAAAAGCGCTCGACCTCGCGGGCAGCGCGGCTTTTCAGTCAGGCAACTATCAAAAAGCTATCAGCTACTGGCAGCAACTACTCAAACAATTGCCAGCCGGTTCAGAAGAGCTACGAACGATCTCGGCTCAGATTGCGAAGGCCAAAGAGTTGGCTGGCGGCAAGGGTTCGCGTTAAACTCGGTGTCCGACAAACTTTAGTTTGTCGCTAACTTCGAAAGGCTACTACTTAGGCAGAAACGACAAACTGAAGTTTGTCGGACAAAACTTGAGGTGAGATATGGCAGACAGAAAATCGATCGATTGCCGCGAGTACCCTAGCGAGAGCGGCTGCACGCTGAAACTTGAAGGCGCGGAAGAGGAAGTGCTGGACGAGGCCGTGAGTCACGCGATCACTCGCCATGGCCACACGGACACGCCCGAGTTGCGCGAACAGATTCGCACCCTGCTAAAGCCAGCGGAATAACCTATCAGAAATAAATGACCAGAGAAAATCTGCTTTTCGCTATTATCGGGATCCTGCTGGGTTTTATCGTTGGTTTCCTGCTGGCGAATTCAATCAGTCAACGCGACTTCGCTGCGCGTCTCGGCGCTACGGCGGGCCAACAGAGTCAGAATCTTCCACCCAACCATCCACCGATCGGCGGCGATCAAACCGGTGAGGGCGGCCAGCAAATGCTCGCCTCGGTCCAGACCGCGATGAAGCAGGCGCGCGAGAATCCCAACGACTTCGAAGCGCAGGTAACCGCGGCCAAGCTGGAGTATCAAATTCAGCGATACGATCAAGCAATCGAGTATCTGCTCGCCGCAAATAAACTGAAGCCCGACGATTTTGATGTGCTCGGCATGTTGGGAGAGGCCAATATGGACGCCAAGCATTATGACGCGGCGGCGAAGTGGTACAAGGCGGCCCTGATAAAGAAACCGGGCGACCTTCCTTCGCTGGATGGATATTGTTTCGTACTGCTGCAAAACGGCGATGCAAAAGGCGCGGAAGAAGCGATGAACAAGCTTGCGAAACTCGATCCTACTAATCAGGATTTGCCTCAGTTTCGGGACAAGCTCGCAGAACTAAAGGCCGGGAAAAAGTAGATTTGACCAGCGCCGCCAGTGCATTGGAGCCGCAGCATCTTCAACTCGCGGACAATTCTGATCGTGCAAAAATAGCTGGAGACGAATAAGTGTCATCGTCTTTTCTGGATAATCGCGCGGTCGCGCCAATTCTTATCGGCGGCGCGATCGCTGGCACCTTCGACATTAGCTATGCCTGCATCTACAGCTATCTGATGCGCGGCACCAGCCCGGTGAGAATCCTTCAGTCGGTAGCGAGTGGTGCCATTGGTGCGAGGGCTTTTACCGGTGGTACAAAGACGGCCCTGCTCGGCTTGGCCTTCCACTTTTTTATTGCCACAGTGGCTGCGGCTGTCTACTATCTTGCAAGTCGATCCCTCCCCTCTCTCGTGAACCATGCGATCATCTGCGGCTTGCTTTATGGCATCGTGGTCTATCTAATCATGAATTTGGTCGTGTTGCGACTCTCTGCTATTCCCTTCAAAATGTCTTATCCTTGGCCCGCATTGATCGGTGGTTTGCTCATTCACATGTTCGGAATTGGATTACCGATTGCGCTGGTCACACGGAGATACTCAAAGTAAGCATCGAGCTCGGAGATGCGGCAACAGCCCGACCGCTGTAATGAAGGCGGTGACGTAGATGCTCTTCATCAGCGCTAAGGTTCGATCGCCATCCTGGTCACCACCGACATCGGGACACGTTCGATGCGGCCAGTCTTCAGAACGATCACGATGACGTTACCTTCCACCACGACACGGCGCACCGTCGACATTGGACGATCGATTTTGGTGCCGTCCTTCTGTTCGATGATCAGGCGGACTCCGATTGGAGGCGGTGTGATTTCCCGAGACGGCTTCTCGGGAGTTGGAGTCGCTTTAGACACTCCAGCGCCAGCCTTCCCTCCCCCCGGAGTTTCTTTCTTAACCGGTTCGGATTCTTTCGTCGAGGGCTCTGTTTCACTCTTATTGGGAGAAGTCTCTGCGGACTCCTTGGGGGGCGTCGGCTTTGATCGTGCAGGTGTGCGACGGCTCGAATTGCGTGGCGTTGATCTGGCAGTTGTCTTAGCAGTAGTGGACTTCGGAACCTTGGCTTTCCTGGCGCCTTCTGTTGCCGTTTTGGATTTCACGGTTTCTGGGCCGGTCGCTACCGCTCGCGGTTCTGAAACGGGGGCCGGCGAGGGTTCGACTTTCGCGGCCGTTTCCGCCGGAGGCTCTGCGATCGTAGCGCCAACCGACGACACTCGCTTTGTTCCTCGACTCGAACGCGGACTCTCCGCCGTTGATTCAGTGGCCTCGGCAACGGGAATACCACCGCTAAATGGTTCGAAGCTTCCTCTAAAGCGAATGTGATAGACGCCGGCTTCGTCGTTTGGCGTGCGTGCTTCGACTCGCAGAATCAATATTTGGTGGGCCCTTAGAAAGATGCTCTTGGTAACTTCGGGCATCTGCGTATTGGCGTACATCGTAGTTTTCATCAACGGGCGAAATGTTACCGCCGTGAACACGTCAATGTCGCCGTTCAAGTTCTTGCTGTCCGCCGTGATGATCAGATCGCCAGGACTCGCATCGAAAGCATAGAAGTGACGGGTCACACGCGCATCGCCGAGATCCAATGGCGCAATCGTACCGTTGACTTCGCTGGTGAGAACTGGAGTGGGCAAGCTTTGATCGGAAGACTGGGCCAAACCAGTCGAGGCGACCACAAACAAAACTGTGGCCAGGAAAGTGGCGAAGAAATTCATGCGGAACTTCACGACGTTACCACCAAAGAGACGAGCCCTTTCGATGTGTTAGAGTATCAGATTTGTCGGCAGGATCGAACTTACATCGGGAGAAAATCGGCGGCTGAAA
>QHXG01000334.1 GCA_003222845.1 Acidobacteriota bacterium
GTTGAGTGAAGTTAATGCGAAACCAAGAGCGAGAGGTCGCGCCGAGGAGGTTGATGACTAAAATCAATTATGGCTGAGTATCTCGACGTAGCAAACTGGTCGCGGCGGGACCTCTTTGAATTTTTCATTGGGTATACGAACCCATACTTCAACGTGTGTACTCAAATCGATGTTACTAATCTCAAAGCGTTCGTGAACCAGCAGCACTATAAGATTTCGTTGGCCCTCCATTATTTTGCTCTTCGGGTCGCAAATGAAATCGAGCCGTTCCGCTACCGCCTCAAAGATGAAAAGGTGTTGGTCTACGACGTCGTAAACGGTGGAACCACGGTGTTGCTTCCGAATGAGAGCTTCGCCTACGCGTATTTTGATTACCAACGCGACTTCGAAAAGTTCCTCACTGATATGAGCAAAGCAGTGGACGATGTGCGAACCGGAAGCGGACCTTTGAAACCGACCCTGCGTGATGACGTGATTTACCACACGACTTTGCCGTGGATTTCTTT
>QHXG01000335.1 GCA_003222845.1 Acidobacteriota bacterium
GTCAGAGTTTTCCTCATAAACACGCACGCCATGTCTCGACCAGATTTGAGTCGGTGGTTACCACGACCGACCTCTTCGAATCCATTGGCCCTGTAGAACGCAACTGCCGCGAGAGAGGCATCGACATGGATGCTGGTTGCTCCCATAGCAATCGCGTCCGCTTCAGCTAACCGGAAGAGAGCGGAGCCAATCCCACGTCGCGCCGCGGTGCCCCTTACGTAAACCGCGTCCATGCGCCGTCCCGTCAACACGGTGTGACGCAAAACCTAAAACCGTAGGTTTGCCGTTGAGATCACCTACCGCAATGAAGAAGGCCTCTCCACGTTGCATCGCCTTTACATAGAGGTCACTCGTCAGTCCTGCACCCCAACCGTTTACGGTCTCCTGCGAATAGAACAGGGGGCCGATAGAGCGAATCGAGTCAGAGTGCGCCGCTGCAATACCGTCAGCATCAAGCGGAGTTGCGCGGCGAGTCTTGAAATCAACAGACTTCATAGCATCACTCACTGCATCCAGAACATTCCGAGCGTATGACGAAAGCGTCTAACGATTGGCTGTTAGGCGTCGCACGCGTCAGTATTCTTCGCGCAATTTTACGACGGCAGCGATAGTCGCGCACGTTTAAACCGTAGGCGTATCTGGGCCGCTAGCGGGCGACTCCGCAATCACTTGATTTTCTTTGCTTCTAATTCGCGACCGTTCTGATTGAGAACTAAGCCTGTGACCTGCCCATTATTATTTTTGATAAATCTAAGCCGTGCATTTACGCCGGGCACGAAGAATTCTGTTTCCGATGAGGGCGTCAATTCAATTTTCGGTTGTCCCGGCACTACGGCCGTCAACTTGCCGCCCTCACTGGTGATGGTGAAAACAACGGTTGGCGCGAGAACGAGCACATATTGTCCGGCATACAAATCGTAAATGCGCGGGTCAACTTGGACAGCCCTACGTGCCTGGGGAAGTTCGTACTTCTCCCCAAACATAACCGCTGCTAAGTCATGGGCAATCGTCTCAACCGGCATATTATCGAAGTTGCTCAAGACGATTACAGTCGCGTGCTCTTCGGGGAAGCGCGCGAGGAAAGATGTGAAACCGTTGATTTCGCCGCCGTGAACCTGCGCCCTCCGCCCCACCTGTTGCATCGTTAACCACCCATAACCATATTTGCCCGTCAGCGATTTGACCGAAGCATCAACTGACGAGTTGAGCGCGGCTTCAAACGATTTTCTCGAAACCAGCCGTTCTGTATAGAGAGCTGCATCCCAGAGTAATAGGTCCTCTGCCGTCGAGTAGAGAGCGCCGGCGGCAAAAGGTCTGCTCATGTCGAGGTAAGCGGCATTCATAACTTGCAAAAAACATTTACATTCTCCGTTTAGCTGTTCGCTGACGGTTCACAGTTAGGACGTACATCGTTCCCTTCACAGTATCTCCCATTCCGCCAGAATTCAACGGAAGGTCTTTGCCGTTTCGCCTTGATTACAAAGCTACTGATCCCACTGATGAGGCGAGGGGCAACAGGCAGCGTGGGGTCACTGTAGGAGGAATCTTGCTTGTCCTGCTCATTAGGCACCGTCTTGAGCACGTGATTCATTCCATCAATTAACAATAACGTTCCGGCCCGGGGTTGGCGCCTTCGAGCGCCTTCGGATCTCGCAAACCCCTTGTATATCTGTCGTACCCTGCACAATCAGAATGGGAATATGCAATTTGGCAATCTCCTTCACCGGATCGTAACGCAGCCATGAGATCAGGTACGGCTGGGGGAGAGAATCCAATCCATAACCGGATCGCGGCCCGCCTTGAAATCCAGCCAGTTAGGATCAATCCGCTTGTCAGGCATGACGGCTGGCGCATCTTCGTCCAAGAACTTGTAATACTTGGTTGAGTAGGACACTACCAGACCAGAGTTAGGTAGTTTCATTTCGTCGTTCTCCTGATAACTATTGGGTCTCTCTCCTGCGGGCTCGCCGACCAGGATCGCGCTCGTCTCTTTGCGGAAGTCAATGGCGTTGGTCATCGCCGCGGAAAACGTCCTTCGTCCGATGATTACAAATAAGTGCCCTTTCTGATTTATTGCGGGACGTTGCTTGATGGCGGGAAGCAAACTGCTTCGTCCTTTCGTGAAATCACCGCCGCCGTTTTGTCGCATGTCAATGACAAGACGTTTAGTCGAGTTACTGTCAACGAATTGAAAGAGCTTCCGCGCATTTTCGCTGAGCGAGTCGTAACCTTTGAAATTTACGTAGACTGTTTGTGACTCCGGCAGGTAGCTAAACCAGAACGGCTCGTTCTGTTTCTGTCGGGAAAGCGGCTCAGAGGTTGCCGCCTTGAGCCATAGTGAATTGAAGCTGGCGTCCGGGACCACGGGCGTGAGGTCGAGCGTACACTGCTTCCCCTGATCGTCCTCGAAGATGAACTCGGCACGGCTTACGTTGGGAACAATGCCGAGCGTTTGCAGAACTTCAGGCCTCGCCATATAACCGGGACTGTTATTCAACACGAACCATTCATTTTCAGATTGCGAAAGCACTTTGAGAAGCCGCGTCTGCACGTCGCTGATATTCATCCCGCCGACTTTGACGACTTTCGCGCCGAGCGCCTGTTTGTTTTCGGGTGCGGCGCGAACGACGCGCAAATCGCTGCCGAACCAATAGAGGCTTACCGGGTAGAGTTTGAACGTCTGCGGCAAGTGAACGTATGTATGCGCATCACCGATCATTGCTGTGATTTGCAGCATCCTGACAACGATTTGATGGTCTTCAAGCGAGGGGATCGCCGTATCGAGTTCGGCAACGGTCCGCTCGAACTGTTCTCGTGAGACGGTGTGAAAAAGGTTCTTGTGCCGTTTAGGTAATTCACGGGCGAGGTATTGCAGATCCTCGCGCCATTGCCCCTTGCTGACTGTTGGGGCACCACCTGCGTGCTGCGGCGTGCCGATGTTTGGCAGCAAACTGACACCGAACAGTGAAACCAACGCAAGAGCGATTGTTATTTTTTTCATCCCGCGTACCTCCCCCCGTTTCATCCAGGCGGTCCAAGAGCCTACTCCTATAAACACGTCACCCGCTTCTTAGTTGCAAAGATGTTCCAGGTTTTTGGGGAAGACGCCGAACGCTGGAATTCACCTCCCCTCGCCATAATACGAGCAACGCCAAAGAAATCACACAACGATGATGAAAGGCACGCTGGCGCGGATCCGGGGGAAGTTGTTCGGCAGCGGCGAGTGGATAAAAACTTCAACCCGGATTCGCATTGAGCTTCCAATATTTGTAGCAGATAAAAGCGGCATAATTCAGATAGGCGAGATAAGGCAGAAACACCCACGCGGCCAGCGGCTCAAATTGGAGCAGGCAAACAAACAAAGCAATGGCAAGCAGTGGATATGGAATGAATGCAAAGAAACTCAGAAACAAATTTTGCGCGCGGAAGAATACATAATTCCAGAACGCATTGATGCTCATCATCGCCAAAAGGAGAGTCAAAGATACAGCTTTCAAAAAGCTGTCGCCGCTATGTCTAAGAACTCGATAGCTGATAAAGAAAGATATGATGTAGTAGAACACGCCGATAATAATCCACACCCAAAACGGCGGGGCATAAGATGGAGTGCGTAGATTTGCGATGAAAGCTTTCACTCCCTTCCCCGCGCATAATCCTTCTAACATCGCGGATACGACGCAAATTGCCAATGCGATCAGGATTGCAGAAATCATTGACATAGATGTTCAAGAGCCGCCGAACGATCGAAGTGTTATGCTCGGCGTGTTTTGAAGTTAGCAACCGGCGGTGGCGAAAGCCATGTTCCCCTTCATCCGGTAACTTACTTCTTCGCCTAATGTATCCTCCAAAAGGTTTCTTAACTCCACACCGCTTCGAGGGCGAACGAACTCGCCAGTTCTGTACAGAGTGCCAAGCCAGCGGTCTCCGATATAACGACCGTTCGAGACAAGACTCGTCAGATACAACTGCCCACCATCGACGAGTAAGCCACTTAGCTTCGGGATCAACTCCGCGGCACCCGCAAATTGATGCAGTACATTCATGCAAAGCAGGGTGTCGAATCTTCCAGGACGAAACACAAGATTGCTTAGATCCGCTTGCAATAATAGGATTCGCTCTGGAACGGAGCCACCAAGTCTTATCAAGCGCGCACGCGCGCGCTTCAACATCTGTAGCGACTGATCGAAAGCTATCACCTGCCGATGCGATGCGAGGTAAACTTGTGCGGTAAAAAGCATCGAGCCGCAGCCAGCATCCACCATCCGTCCCGCAGGATGGGAGACGACGGCTTCGCGAGCAAAGGCGACGTAGTCGAGCGGGGAGGTTCCCCACATGAGCCGGTTATAGAGCCAAGTGCTTACCACTGAATCGTAGGCCGCCGCCCTTCTGTCATAAAGGTGCTTGTGCGGCAAGTCGGGGAGAGCTGAATAGATGTCATCTTCGAGCCGACGAATTATGCATCCCTCCGCCAACACATCTTTCAATTGCTCCGAATGGTTCATGCGAACAGGATTATGTCACAAAGCTAAAAGGGGAGGCGTGTGAGTCAGAGTTAACTCGGCGCGGCGAGCAGCAACGAGTCAGAACCGAGAGCGGTAGCGACCGGGTAACAAGTTGAAGAACACGCTGCCCGCGCTCCGATCCGACAACTTATTCGATGGCGGCGTGGATGAATCAGGCAACCTTGAGATACAAGTTGCGGCCCTTGTAATCAATCAGCGCTGATTTACGCGTTAAAATATCCGTTCCCAGAACGCCGTCACAAAGTTCTTCGCCTTTCATTTCGACAAGCATATTGATGTAGGAGAAATCAACAATCCACGTTTCAAAATCTGTCATATGCAACGAACCAATATCCAGGCTTTCCAATTTGCTCGATGCCTTGGTCTTCTTCGGCAGGGCCAAACTTGCTGCCACTGGTTCCACTGTGCCGGATGTCAAACCCAGCCGGTCCGCGCAGCTTTCGGCAATGCAGGTCCGAGACGCCCCAGTATCAACTATCAAGACAACATCCTCACGGTTTACTTTGCCACGGATCACAATATGGTTGACGCGTGTCAGGGTGAAAGGGATTTCGATATATCCAAGTGATTTCAAATAGGCGGGAAGATTCATTGATGCATTCGTTTAAGTTTACCTATAAGCGAGTCATGGAACTATTGAATTCACCAAGCGCGGGCGAGCAGCCTTCTAGCATTGCCGGATGAAACTATTTGAGAAGCACACTGTCCTCCGGTCGCCTTCACCGCGTCTGCTTACATTTTTCTTAGCGCGTGTGCCGCGAGGTGCATATATTTCGCCTTTCCTGTTCCCTGAATTAATAAAAACTCCTGACCGGCGGCATTGAAGATCTTGTCACCAACTTTGACGACCTGACTCATTTCGCTTTGTCCGGATTGTCTCAAGAAAAGTCTGCCGTCCTTGACCACGAGTTCCAATCTCAAATAGTCCGGCGCATTTTGATAAATGCCGACATAGCTTCGCATCTCGGCTTCGCTCATCGCTATCGGCTCACGCGGCGGACTTGTCGTCTTCGGCTGCAAGGGAACTGCCAATTCAGTGGCTTTTTCGAGCGTTTTAAGTAACAGCCCGTTGCTTTTATTAGTCAGGACAATGACCGCAAAATGATACTCTGGAACCATTCGCACGAGAGAACCGAAACCGACTCTTAAGCCGCCGTGCTGAAGCACCCGGACGCCGCGATAGTCGCGTACGTTTAAACCGTAGGCGTATCTGGGTCGCTCGTCCGCGTTTCCGCCGGGCGTATCAACGTATGGTGTCGAGAGTTTCGCAATCACCGTCGGTGAAAGAGCCTGCTGGCCTTCAATCTTGCCGCGGTTGACAATAGCAATCGCAAAGCGAGCGAAATCCAGGACACTCGTAAAAACTCCGCCGTTCGCCCAATAGCGAGAGTCGTCGGCAAACGGCCTCACAATTGTCGGATTAGTCTGACCGGAAAGAATGTCGTGTCCTTGAGCGAGCGGATAAGTCATTGCCATAATCGGGCGCAACGTAGTGCGGCGCATGCCGAGCGGTCGGAACAACACATCATTCATTACATCGGCGAAAGGCTTGCCGATAACTTCTTCAAGGACACGGGCCGCGAGAACGTATCCGAGATTGGAATAAGAAAAGATCTCGCCGGGTTCGGCCACGAGATAGTCGTCCGCCCAGGAGCGCACGAAGTTCGCTAATGCCGAATCGTCGTGTGGACCATTAAACGAAGCACCGTCTCTGATTCCCGCCGTGTGACTCAATAACTGATTCATGGTCACCGAGGCGAGTTTCGGACTCAATGGCAAGTATTTTCCGATAGGCGCATTAAGCTCGAGTTTTCCTTGTTGAGCGAGAGCAACGGCCGCCGCCGCCGTCAGCATCTTCGTCGTCGAAGCGATGCGAAAGAGGGTGTCAGGATTAACGGGCGTACCGGTTTCAATATCTGAAACTCCAAAGCCTTTGGCGAAAACGACGCGGTCGCCGATAACTACAGCCACCGCTGCGCCCGGTATGTTCGTCGCCTTTAGTTCTTCATTAACGGTTGCTTCAAGTCCACTGAAATTGATCGTTTTCTGTTGAGCAAACGATGGTTGAGAAATACTCAATAAGCAGATGGAGAGATAGAGGAAAGTGTAATTCTTGAACATTCGATTTGCTCAACCTCTGGTTTGATTACGACTGCCTTAACTGTTATTACGCAAGCAAGGGGAGAATGTTTTAGCTGCACAACTCCCGAGATAGATACGCATGACTACGTATTAGACCTCGCGCTGCAGCCTAATTACGCACTGAAGTGTCCAATGCCCCGCGCGAAAGTGATCTCAACTCGACATTGATCGTAGGATCACATTCGTAGTGCAACAGCATCGCGCCGTGTTCACGCTAGGACCCGCTCGAATCAATTCGTCGTCTGTACTTAACAGGTTTTTCAGCGCAACAATGTCGTCATTAACGACAGCGTCCGCCCAACTCGAATAGTGAAGTGCCTGAATTCTTGACCGCTGTTGTATTCACTACGAAGTTATCTTCATTAAATTCATCGGGGCGCCGATTTGTACCAACCCCGCCACCATCTCTGGCTTCGCCGAAACATCAAAATGAACAATGGATTCGTCCAAAGCAACGTGCGCCAGAGTCGCCACTGATCAAAACGGCGAGTCGAGGGAACGACTCTTATGTCCTCTATGAAAACGACCCTGCCATGTTGCCGCTTTGCAAATCTCTTCAAGCGCCAATAAAGATCTACGTCCTCTCCCATGAACAGCGTTTCGTCGTAGCCCTTGAGCGTAAAGAAAGCGTCCTTGCAACAAAACTGTGTTGCTCCTTGCGCCATTCCTGTTAACTTACCAATGATTCGCCAGAATCCCAGATAAGCTTGTGCCGTCAGTTTCTTCGGTTGGTAATCCGTATCTACAGCTCCGCCAAAACAAGTGTCATCGGACATCACGTCAACGATGCGCGATAATAAGTTTTCCGGCACAACCGTGTCAGCGTCAACAAAAACAATTGTCTCACCATTAGAAAGTTTCGCTCCAGCATTGCGAACCTTCGCGACATTGTGTAGCGCCTCTCTTGCTACAGTTACACCCAAGGCGAGCGCGACATCTGCCGTCGCATCGTCGCTGTCGTTATCAACTACGATAATTTCCGTTTGAATACCCCTTTCGCGCTGGAGGAATGCCTTTGCCCGGTCGAGACTGGCGAGCGTTTCGCCAAGGTAACTCTCTTCATTGAAAGCAGGGACGACAATTGTGAGCAACATTCCTGAATTCTAAACCAAGCGTTATCTGTCAGTACTTGGTTGCCAGTTGAATTGAAGCCCATTCAGATCTTCGAGGAGATTCTGTGCATCGGTCTTGATGGATTCAAACTGCCGATGATAGTTTTGTAAATCCTCGACCAACATAAATTGAGATGGTCCTCCGCTGAATGCATTTGTTACGGTACTGTGGCAAGTGGTTTCCTACCGGTGCAAATGTAATAGCTTCCAAACAGTAGCTCCTCAATTTTGAACTGCTCGCTCAGTTCAGCAAGCTCTTTCCATGGTTGTATGAATGGATTGCCCAAAACAGTTCGCTTCATTATCCATACGCTATAAGGCAAAAGTAATCTGCCCCGAATCCCTGGCGGCAGCTTTGCGTCCATGATGACGAGATTTCCTCCAACTTGTAGCTGTTTCCAGGCATGAAGCAATACTTCTTTGTGATGAGGCATCGTCGCATATGAAAGGCTGAATATCACCCCACTTACTGCATTAGGAACAGTATAGCTGCTCGCATCGCTATGAATCAGTGTCACATTCTTCCATTTTCGTTTGGTGCATAACTGTCTGGCTTTCGAGAGCATTCCTTCAGACACATCCACTCCGAAGATATGACCCTGGGGGCCAACTGCTTCGCGCAGAAAGGGAAGATTTCTACCGGTTCCACATCCGATTTCGAGGACACTGTCACCGGGTCTGAGTTGAAGACGGCGAACCGCTTTTCTGCGAATTCCGGGCGGGAGCAGGAAAAGCAATTCGAAGAACGGGAAGAAGCTTGCGATATCGTTGTACCGCTGGCGGATGAAGGAGGGATCGTAGTCAATCCAGTTTGTCGGTCGCATAGGTTAATCTCCCCGGACTCTCCGCCGTCTAACCAGTTGTTTTCCAGGTAAGAGGTACAAGGTCATAGATTCAGTCCGTTCTGTTAGACGGCCAAAACGTATTTCGCAAGTGGACCAATGCGACCGAGAGTCTCCGAACGTATGCGCGCAGCCTGGTTGACTGCAGGTTCGGCATCACGGCGGATATACGAGCCTTGTATTGAACGCCGAGGCTCTCCGATCCGGTTTGCCGTGGGTCCATGCCAGATGGACCCGTTGTAAATAATGACTGAACCGGCCGGGCCACAGGCGACTACCTGGCCCTCATAGTCCGCAGATGTGTCCTTCTGAAAGTCGGTCGGAAGTGTGGGCCACTTGTGCGAACCTGGCACGAAACGAGTGGCTCCGTTGTCCGTTCGAAACTCATCTACCATCATGATGAAGCCCACCATCGGCCATCCATCCGCTTGACGCCTGAAGTCCACATCACACAGGTCTTGAACAGCACGCGACCAGAGATCGCAACTCCCATCAATTAACTTGAACCAATCATCCATACGCGCGGGCCGTTCGGCCACAAGTTAGATACATCACACTACAAGTATTTCCTGACAATCTGGCTCGTGGGCACCCGCGCCCTTAATCGGTGCAGCGTTTGGTACAAGCCCATCTCCGTACGTCCTATAAAGATGAATTCGGTCAGTACGCCCATGGTTCGAACCAGATTCTTCGATTCCCGCAGAAAATCTCGCAGGATTGTGGCGTCACCGAAATCGAAGAGCTGATTCTTTTCCGGCTTGGGCGGATAAACCTTGCGATAGAAATTATCCACGAAACCGAGGAGCGCCCGGCGAGCGGCCGGCAGTAACTTCTCGCCGGCCCGTTCGTAGTAGGTTTCGAGCAGCCGGCGAAAGTCCGCAGAGTCACTCGCGCCAGGATAAAGAAAGACGCTTCGCAGATAGGTGACAGTTTCAGAGCTGAGATATTTAACGCAGCCGAAGTCCACCAGCGAAATACCGGCGTCGTCGTTGAAGAGATAATTGCCCCAGTGAGGATCAGCATGAAGCGCCTCGATCTTCAGCAACTGAAAATAGAAAAGCTCGAAAAGATGCGCGC
>QHXG01000336.1 GCA_003222845.1 Acidobacteriota bacterium
TGAATGTCTAATTACCGGAAAGCATTTCAGTGGCCCAATCAATAGCTTAACCGCAGAGGCCGCGGAGTTCCGCGCAGAGGTCGCAGAGAAAAGCTGTCTCTTTGCGTTCCTCTGCGAAAACCCTCTGCTTCCTCTGCGGTTTAGAATCGGCCTGATAACTAAGAGCGACTTCAATGGACCGTCTGCTCCTCGAGACATTCATTCAGACACTGTTGCAATCGAGAACGAATTCGGTGCGCGCGGATTCGCAAAGCATTCACAGCTATCCCCAACTGTTCAGCCAGCCGCTGGCGGCCCTCGATCTTTGCGCGCTTGTCCTTCTGATAGTACTGGATTACGAGTTCGCGCTGGTCTGACGACAATCGCTCCAGGCAGGAATCGAGGCACTCGTATTCGCGCTCTTTCTCTTCGCTGAACGCTGACAGATCGCAACTCACCTCTGGCGGCCTTGGCCTTTTCAAATATTCCATGTGGACCAACTGGGCGACTCTGTAGAAATAGAAGCGCGGACTGCCTTCGTAGTCGTCGATGATGGTTTCCAATTTCGCCGTGACGCGGTTGATGGTCTCGTCGGCGAGATCCTCAGCCTCCGAGCAGCCGCGGCGAGCAAAAATCTTAATCAAACGTTGGCGGATCGTTTCGTACTCCCTGCCGGCCGCTTCCACGTCGGCATCAAGCCAATGGAGCAGCCGATCAAAGTCTTCTTGAGCGAGAACCCAACCCGTCTTCATCGGAACTCAGGATTAGACCGGAAAGTGCGCAGGAACTGATAACCGACGCGCGAAGACTAGTTTGTCTCGCGGGCTATGTCAACTAAAAGGGTCTCTGTGAAACGTTTCTGCAGCGCTGGCCATTCGGTTTGAAAGCGGTGGTTGTTTCTCGACTGAACTTTGAATAAGGGAAGGAAAGCGATCCATGCACATCAAACGTTTTGTCTCCGCGGTCTCGTTGACTGCGTTAGCGGGACTCGGTTGGACCATAATCGCAAGACCAAACTACTCGTCCTTTTTGTCCCCGCTTACATCGATCAAAAACGCCGTGGGGACCTTCAAAAAGCCGGCGGAAACAAGCACGGCCACGGTCCATAGTGGTTTGCTAAGCCGCGCGCGTGTTTCCTATGTTGAGAACAATCGCTTGGTCATCACGATGGACGCGGTTGGCGATCTGCCGGGGGCCTTGACGCTTATGATCGATCGCGATGGATCAGGCCGCGCCGTTATTGGTGGCGACTGGGCCCTGGTCGTCGCCGAAATACCGCCACCTGATAACCATCAGGGTAATGGTAATGATCACGGCGGGCCAAGCGATCAGCCAATTCAAAAGGGCACACTGAGTGGAACTATCTCAGGCGGATCAATTTCCTTCAGCGCTGATGGAAAACTTGCGTCAATTGACGCGCTTCAGCTCAATCTCAACCTCGGCAGTCAAACCTTCAAAAATGTATCGAGCGGCGACGGGACTGTCCAAGTCGTCAACGTTGAGAATTATCCGCTGTCCAGTGGCAGCATAAGTCTCAGTTTCTAGACGCCGGGCGGCCTCTCTCGATCATCGATCACCGGATAGTGACCTGAATGCGCCACGATCCAACGCTCAGAAGGAGATGAACTCATGAACAGGATTCGAGAATCAATGAAAAAGCGAGCGCTGTTTATTCTATTTTCAGTGGGTGTTCTCTGTCTCGCCAACGTGGAAGCGCACGCAAGTCACTTTCGCTATGGGAATGTGGACTATCGGCCGGTGCTCAACAGCAATGGCAATGCCACCGGCACAGTCGAGTTTCACATTAAAGAGGCGTGGAGACGAAGCGCTTTCTTCTCTGGATCCACGGCCACGATTGGACAGACCTTCATTCCTGATACCTTCTTCTTCGGCGATGGCGGCACCATTAATATTACCTTGAGAGTAACCTCCGAAAGCATCACGGAAGATTGGGTCGCTGGCGAGATGACTGTGCAACATACTTACACCAGCGCCGGCCCCTATACCGCTTACAGTAGTAACTGCTGTCGCATCTTCGCCCTCAACAACGGATCAAGCGGCTCCTGGCGCTTCGATACCATCGTCAGTCCTTTCAGCACCAACAACTCTCCCACCTCTTCTTCGGTTCCCATCGTCAATGTCCCGGCAAGCAGTAACGCTTCATTTTTTGTACCGGCCTCTGATCTGGATCGGGATCCGCTGCGCTTTAGAATTGCCTCGCAAAGTGAAACTTTGATACCCGGCGTGCCGAACCTGAGTATTAATTCGACTACCGGACTAGTGACCTGGAATAACGTCGGACTCGATCAAACAAACTACTGGTCCACGCAAGTCATAATTGAGGACCTGAACTCAAATGGCAATGTAAAGTCGAAAACAGCCGTTGATATTCTTCTGAAAATCGTTCAAGTTACCGGCGTCGCTCCGTCATGCTTGATTAACGGCTCCGGTTCTGCTCAGTCACTTTCAGTTGCTCCGGGAACGCACGTTTCGTTTACGGTCACCGGCACCGATCCCGATATAAACCCTGCCACGGGAAATCCGGACACCCCAATTACCCTCAACGTCTCCGGGTTCCCAACCGGCGCGACCATGAACCCGACTTTGCAGGTCACGGGCCCATCACCCGTAAGCAGCACATTCAACTGGACACCCACAAACGCCGACGGCGGAACTCACGTCATTACTTTCTCTGCGACTGACAATACCAGTCTTCAGGCGCTGAATTCCATGAGCATTTTTGTGGAAACCAATCAACCGCCGACTATCACTTGTCCATCTGTAACGAGCGCCGAAGCAACTTCGTCGGCAGGCACCAGTGTGGCCCTGCCGGTCCAGGTGCAAGACCCCAATGGCGACGCGCTCACTGTTTCCTGGAGCGTCGATGGAAACGCTCTTCCATCGGTGAGTGTTCTCGCCAGCATGGCCGCCTCGACTGTGACTTTGAGTAGCGCCTATACGATAGGTCACCACACAGTCAGCGTCAGCGTATCGGACGGGAAAGCGGCGACAGTCAGTTGTTCGACGACTGTAGACGTGGTCGACACGAAAGGGCCGGTGCTGAGCCTGCCTGCGAATCCTTCGCTTGAAGCCGCAGGCTCAACTACGCCAGTGACCTATTCCGCCTCAGCTACCGACGTAGTGGACGGGCCGGTTGCCGTTCAGTGTTCGCCGTTATCAGGCAGTGGGTTTCAGCTTGGATCGACGGTTGTGCAATGCAGTGCTACCGATTCTCACGGCAACGTCTCTACCGGAAATTTTCAGGTCACCGTCGTGGACACTACAGCGCCGAGCTTGACTGTTCCCACAACCATCGTCGCCGAAGCAACCAGTTCTGCCGGCGCCGTGGTCAACTACACAGCTTCGGCAACGGATGTGGTTAGTGGAAACGTTCCGATGAATTGCTCGCCGGCATCTGGGAGTACTTTCCCTCTTGGTAACACGACCGTGCAGTGCTCGGCCCAGGACGGTGCGGGCAACACCTCCTCGGGCGGCTTCAGCGTGACGGTGCGCGACACGACTGCGCCCTCGATTTCGAACCTCCCCGGCACAGCGCAGGCCTTCGACTGGGTCAACGTTAGCACGGGCGGCGCCGGTCCGAGCGCGCGCATCGGCCATCGGATGGTCTACGATCCAGTGCGTCACAGAGTCATTCTTTTCGGTGGACACGCTCCCAATGCTCCTCACAGCGGGAACTATGTAAGTGCATCGCATCTGAACGATGTCTGGGAATTCAACACGGGGAGCAACACATGGACAAATGTGACACCTACAACTGGGAATATGCCGGTTGGGCGCTCGGACTTCGGCATGGCCTATGACATCGCTCGCAACAAAGTAGTGATCTCCGGCGGCGAGATCGACGGTTGGCAAGCGGCAGATACATGGGAATGGGATCCGGCCACACGGTCATGGGAGGCAAAGCCCGGGGCGAGTTCCCTTGTTTACGGAGGGCTTCTGGGTTCCGGGATGGCCTACGATCCGAATCGCCATGAAGTGATCCTGTTTGGCGGGCACGCTTACTATAACTGGGGAGAGGCCGGCACGTGGGCTTGGGACGGAAACAATTGGACCAACATTACTCCAAGTTCTTATCCACCTCCGCGTTTCTTGCCGGCGATGGCGACGGACCTGGCGCGTTCGAGAGTGGTGATGTTTGGGGGACAGAATCCTTACGGCTTAAATGATACCTGGGAATGGGACGGAAGCGCGTGGACTCAGGTCGCGCTTTCAGGCGGTAGTCCGTCTGCTCGCAGCAACGCCGGAATGGCTTATGATGTTGCGCGACACGTTACAGTTCTGTTCGGCGGTGGAGAAAGCGGAGATCATAACGACACGTGGGAGTGGAACGGGACAGCGTGGAAGCTCGCCCACCCGCCGACCACCCCTTCGGCTCGCGCGACCTCGATGGTTTACGATGATTCGCAGTCGCGCCTCGTCTTCTTCAGCGGCGTCGCGCAAGCTGACACCTGGTTCTCGCGACCCATCTCTTCGATCACCGCCGAGGCGACAGGGCCGAACGGCGCGTCTGTGACATGGAATTCGCCGACCGCGACAGACACAGTCGACGGCTCCTTGCCTGTGAACTGTGTGCCCGCGTCCGGCTCAACCTTCGCGCTCGGGAGCACCACCGTTCAATGCACGGCCACAGATTCGCATGGCAACACGGGACGCGCCAGCTTTACTGTGACGGTGCAAGACACGACACCGCCGGCGTTTACGGCGCACGCGGACATCACGACCGAGGCGATGGGCCCAAATGGCGCGGTTGTGACTTACGCAGCGCCCACGGCAACCGATCTTGTCGACGGCAGTGTTGCCGTAACTTGCAATCCACCATCAGGCAGTACCTTCCCGCTCGGTTCGACCGCGGTGCATTGTAGCGCCCCGGACGCACACAACAACGCGGCACAGTCTGGTTTCAATGTCATAGTGCAAGACACGATTGCGCCAGTGATCGCAGGACTGCCGAGCCTGGCGCAGAGTCTCAACTGGTTCAACACCAACCCGAACGCTCCAAAGCCCAGCGCGCGAAGCGGTCATCGTATGGTTTACGACTCGAACCGTCGTCGGGTCGTGCTCTTTGGCGGTAGCGATGCAACCGGGCGTCGCAACGATATCTGGGAATATGACGTGGCAGCCAACACCTGGACGAACGTAACGCCGAGCAGCGGCAGCATGCCGATTCCCAGATCGTATTTCGGCATGGCCTACGACGCTGCGCGTTCGAAGATTGTGATTTATGGCGGACAAGTTGATCCGCAATACAGCAACGTCAGCATCACGGGCGATACGTGGGAATGGGACGGCTCCACGCGAACATGGACTCAGAAACCTGCCAGCTCGTTTATGTCGGACTTTGGGGCGCCGAGTTGGCCTACGATCCCAACCTGCAGCAAGTAATTCTGTTTGGTGGCCGTCCATACTGGGTGTATCCAGAAAATGGAGGAACTTACGCGTGGAACGGGACCGACTGGATACTGAAATCGTCAACTGGTCCAATCGGTCGAGTACAGCATGCCTTGGCGTCTGACACGTCCCGCTCAAAGATAGTGCTCTTTGGCGGCTTCACTTATCAGGGTATTTATATGCAGGACACTTGGGAATGGAATGGCACAGCCTGGACGGAAATTACTCCTGCGGGCGCGAAACCTTCGGCGCGGCGTGGTCACGCGATGGCCTATCACGCCGCTCGCCAAACCACAGTACTGTTTGGTGGAGATAATTTGAACGACACCTGGGAATGGAATGGAACCTCATGGACACAGTTGATGCCCCAGACGAACCCTTCGCGACGCGGCACCGCGATGGCGTATGATGCCTCGCAATCGAAGCTCGTGATCTTCGGCGGCGCTGGCCAGGGTGACACGTGGAGGTCCGATCAGTTAGCAGCAATAACCGTTGAGGCTACCGGCCCCTCAGGGGCAGTGGTTGGCTGGAACGATCCGGCGGCGGCTGACATTGTGGATGGCCGTGTTCCCGTGGTCTGCAACCCGGCTTCCGGCAGTACATTTTCCTTGGGCATAACCACCGTTCAATGCACGGCCACAGATGCACATGGAAATACGGGCCGCGCGAGTTTTAGTGTGACGGTGCAAGATACTACTCCGCCCGTTATCTCGGGAGTTCCGTCCGACATTACGGCGACCGCAACCTCGTCTGTTGGAGCAGTAGTGAACTACTCGAATCCAACTGCAACTGACCTTGTTGATGGGACACTGCCTGTCAACTGTTCTCCAGCTTCGGGAAGCACGTTCCCGCTTGGGCAAACCGCTGTCCGCTGCGCGGCGACAGACGTACACGGAAATAGCGCTTCAGCCAACTTTAATGTCTCGGTGAGGAAGGCGGATCAAACGATCGCGTTCGCTGCGCTGGCGAACAAGACTTTCGCTGATGCGGACTTTACTGTGAGCGCCATGGCCTCGTCGGGGCTGGCGATTAGTTTCGCCGCGAGCGGCAACTGCACAGTTTCAGGCGCTGCAGTGCATATCACCGCCGCAGGAAATTGTACGATCACGGCTTCGCAAAGGGGTAACGACATCTACAACGCGGCTTCGGATGCTTCGCAGTCCTTCAACATTAGCAAGGCAAGCTCGACGACGTCCATAACCGTTAGCGACGCGACCTATGACGGCAGTTCGCACGGTGGCGCCTCAACGGTAACCGGCGTGGGCGGCCTCAGCCAGAGCTTGACGTTGACTTATGGCGGGCGGAACGCGACCATCTACGGCCCGTCCACAACCGCGCCGACGAACGCAGGTGACTATACTGCGTCGGCAAGCTTCACCGGCGACGACAACCATGACAGCAGTAGTGAGGCGAAAAACTTCGAGATCGGTAAAGCCTCATCCGTAATCAACTGGTCCAACCCTGCAGACATTAGTTACGGGAACGCACTGGGCGGTAGTCAATTGAATGCCACAGCCAATGTGCCCGGCACGTTCAACTACACGCCGGCAACCGGCACGACCCTTTTTGCAAGCAATGGGCAAACGCTGCATGTGGCCTTCGCGCCAACTGACACCTCCAACTACGGCGTAGCGTCGAAAGATGTGACCATCAACATCCTGAAAGCACCATTATCGGTGCAAGCCGATGACAAATCGCGCGTCTATGGCGCGGCCAATCCAGCTCTCACCGGAACCATCACGGGCGTTCAGAACGACGATGGTATTACTGCATCATTCAGCACATTTGCGACTTCGAGCAGCCCGGTTGGTTCTTACGCCGTCGTCCCCAGCTTGGCCGATCCAAATAATAAGGTAAACAATTACAGTGTCAGTTTAACCAACGGCGCGCTAACCATCACTAAGAAGGCTTTGATCGTGTCAGCGGATAACCAGACGAGAATTTATGGAGCGGCTAATCCGCCACTGACCGGCGCAATCGATGGCGTTCAAAATGGCGACAAAATAAATGCGAGCTACGGCACCCCGGCAACTGCATCAAGCAATGTCGGCGGCTATCCGATTGTGCCAATGCTGTCTGATCCAAACAATAAACTGGGCAACTACAGCATCACGACCATCGACGGCATGATCTCGATTACTCCTGCGCCGCTGACAGTGAAGGCAGACGATGCGACTAAACGATACGGTGACCCGATGCCCACGTTCACGGCGAAGTACATAGGGTTTGTACTCGGCCAGAATCCGAGCAACCTCGCAGGCGCACTCGTATTTGCCAACTCGCCTACCGCGGACGGGCTCAGCCTTCCCGGCAGTTACGCGATTATTCCGAGCGGCCAGAGCTCATCCAATTACTCGATCACTTACTTAAATGGCACACTCACGGTAACGCCTCCGCCACTTGTCGGGTTTGTGATCGGTGATCTCAACGGAGTGGTCGGCCAGCAAGTGACCTTCTGGGGAGCGCAGTGGGCCAAATCTAATTCGTTGAGTGGTGGCTCGGCGCCGTCAAGCTTCAAAGGCTATGCGAACTCGCCGAACCCGAATCCGGCGACGTGTGGTGGCAAATGGACAAGCGATCCAGGCAACAGTTCCGGGCCACCATCAAGTGTGCCGACGTACATTACGGTCCTTGTCTCGAGCTCGATCACCAACTCAGGTTCGGTGATCTCCGGGAATATTCCACAGATGGCGATCATCAATACCAATCCCGGCTATGGACCAGATCCCAGCCACACGGGCACGGGAACGGTCATGGGAGTGCTCTGCCGGTAGACATGGGCAAAGGGGCCGCGCAGCTCGCTTGGTTCTGCGGCCCTCGGCGCCTTGGGCAGATCTGTTCACTCGATCACCTATCTGGCGAACGCTGAAACGTTTCACTCACCAAAGTCATACAGTAACGGAATGCACGAGATCGTTCGGCGGATGGGCTTGCCCTTCGTTGATGAGGAGAGGACTGGTTAAGTCCATCCGTTAACTCACTCGCGACGATTCCGAAGTCTCCGCGACGGCACTCCCATAATGTTGTTCTTTTCCAACCTTGATTCAGGAGGCGGTGAAATGTCGAAAAAAGAATGGACTCTGATGTTCTATTTTGCGAGTGATAACCCGCTGGCGGCCGGCATCGTTTCACAACTCAAGTCGATCAAACAAGCCGGGTTTCATCCTGAGATCAATGTCATCGCGCAATTTGATCCGCAGGCGGAAGGCGCGCCGACGCACGTCTTTGAGGTCAACCTCATTAACAAATTGGAAGCGGCGGAGAAATACGAAATTGGTTCGACTGCTCCCGATGTTCCGACACTGGTCGAAGACAGACTTTGGGGCGAGCAAAAGAGCCGCGATGGGGGCCTCATCAAAGACCGAATCAAGGAATCACTCGGCGCGGAGGGTCCTCGTTATCGCCCGCCAACACCGCCAGCCGGCAAGGCCAGGACGGATGATAAGATCGCTGAACTAAGTCCCCGGAAGTCGCTGACCAGATTCCTCGAATTCTGCCGCAAACATTATCCGGCGCGGCGTTACATCCTATTTCTTTTAGGCCACGGCCTGATCGTGGGCAGCGACATATTTCTGTTTGACGAGCACGCGACCGAGCATTCGCTGTCGCTGAAAAATCTCGGCAAAATTCTCACCGATTTCAAAAACCAAATTAAGAAAGACGATCAATCTCTCGAGCTTGTCAGTTTTCATAGCTGTTCTATGAGCGCAGTGGAAGTAGCTTATGAACTCCAGGGCACGGCCAACCACATGTTGGCGTGCGAAGGACCTGCCTTTGTGGGCTCTTGGCCTTATCGTCAGATATTGATGCATGTATTTCAGAATTATCTCGATGGCTCAGACGTCAAAACCACGCTGAGAGAAATCTTCGATTGCTGCTTGCAGAACAGCTATGATTTCGAGTTGGCGGGCTATTCATTTGATCTCTGTCTGTGCGACTTGAAAAAGGTCAAGGAGCTGACGACTCCCTTCAAGGAACTATCAAAGGCCCTGAAAGGCGGACTTACAGATCGCCTGGCGAAGGAGTGCATTTTGCTGGCCCATTGGGACGCCCAGAGCTACTGGGACGAGGCCTTTATAGATATTTACGACTTCTGTTTCCGTCTTGATCAGAGATGTGCGAAGGCGAAACAAGCGAACAGCAAACTGCAGGCAATCCAAAAAGCAAGTCGCGCTTTGAGAGAAACGCTGGAACCGGGCGATAACCGGCTGATTGTCAGGTCGCAAATCGCGGGTCCGTCATATCAGTATTCTCACGGGCTTTCGCTTTTCTTTCCCTGGTCGGCTCCGATTAACGAAAATTTTTGGCCTAATGAATACGAGGGTTACAAATTCGAAAAGACTTTCTGGCGCCAATTTCTCGCGCAGTATTTCACTGAAACGATGCGTGACCCCCGACGATCGGAACCTCGTCCGAAGGGTAAACCGGCGTACAAACCTACTCTCGTGGAAGACTTGCTGGAAGAAGTTACGACCCTCGCATGGGGTGGCCAGCTCGGAGATCAGGGTTCTGGTACGCTTGATGACCCACCAGGCACCGGCAAATCAGGCCCTGAAGATCCAACTGGTAGGGGTGTCGGGCCCTCCATCAAAAATTATCCACCCTACACTCGCGAACCTCTTGCCAAAGGAAAGAAGGCTGGTAAACTTCGGAGGTGACGTTCCCCCGTTTCATCGTAGTCTTATTGTCGGTCTTGATCTGTTCCGCTGCTAGCGTTCGGCCGATAAACGGTTCGGATGCGAAGGAGATCGCCAGGCAATCCGCGGACTCAGCAAACGATGATGCCATTAGTTTGGAAGCGCGGCAAGCAGCGCTGAAAAAGTTGGAGGATGCCGCTCGCTTTTATCTCAGCATTGGCGATAAGCTCGAAGCGGCGCGCATTCTCAATCGTGAGGGCCATCTTCAGTTAATTCTCAATGCGCCTAATGATTCACTAGCCAGCTATGATCGCGCGTTAGCACTACTCAGGCAATCTCCCTCCACGGAAACGGAAGTCGACAGCCTGAATGGACTTGGCGAAAGCTACTTGCTGGTTCAAAAGAGAGAGCAAGCCGAAGAGGCGCTCCACAAGGCGCTGCTGTTGAGCGAACAATCCGGCTACGTGCGCGGTCAGGCGCAGGCTCTCCTCACGCTGAGTGATTCTCAAAATTACGAGAATCACGCCATCGCATTACAGACCGCGCAAAAAGCCCTCGCGCTTTGGCAACGCCTGGATGACAAAGCTGGCCTGGCTCGCACGCAGTCACAGATTGGGCGCTGCTATCTGGCGCAAAGCTCGCTCCCTGAATCGACCCAGAACTATCGAGAGGCGTTACGGCTTTGGCGCGAGCTAAGCAATCTTTCGGAGCAGGCCGAAGCTTTAATCATGTTGGCCTTCATTGAGTTTCGTAAAGGAGACTGGCAAAGCTGTATTTCACTTCTGAATCAGGCGCAAGCTCTATTAGATGAAAGAGCCGAGCCTGGCAAGATGGGGCAAATTGAAGCAGGCCTGGGCGCAGCGTTTAACGAGAACGGCTTGCCTGAGATTGGCATCACTCATTTTCAGAAAGCACTTGATTATTATCGGGAGACAAAGGACCCTCACGCGATCAGCCACAGCATGTGGGAATTGGGGCGCACTTACTATCTTCTGGAAAAGTATCCGGAAGCCTTGAGTCAGTTCCAGCAGGTGCTGGCCAACGTTGAGCGGGCAGACAGTCTTGACGCGGCCCCCAGCTACGAATATCTGGGCAAGGTTGGTAATGCGATGGGCAAGGCGGCAAATGCTCTAAAATATTTGCAGCAAGCTCTCGACATTTATATTAAATCCGCTAATCCCAGAGAAGCCGCCCGGGTCCGTGCGCTGATGGGCCAGGCTTATCAGCAGCAAGGACTGCTTGGACCAGCGCGCCAAGAATATCAGCAAGCATTGCAGGAATTTATCGAGTTGTCCGATCGCTTAAATCAGGCCGCGGTCTACTACATGCTTGGACGTTTAGAATCGAGAAGCGGAAACCTTGACGCGGCGGAAGAGTATTTTCGGCAGTCAATCGAAACTACCGAGAAAATACGGCGACTGCCCAGTAGCAGCGATTTGGGACATCTCGAGTGCTGAACTGACTACGCAAAAGTTTATTAACGAGCCGGCTCAGAAGGTTTATGAATTATTGGCTGTACCACCGAGCGCAACCGACCCTGGGATTTGCCGTTCGCGCATTCGAGACTAGTGAACTCGCGCGTGCGCGTTCCCTGGCGGAGATGTTGCGTGCGACGCAGACGAACCTTTTGGCGGGTCTCGATCGGCAGTTAGCTGAGCGGGAAAAGTCTCTTCGCCAATCGCTCCGCGTGAAAGAGGATTACAAGGTCTCGTTGCTAGCCAGGGCGTACAAAAAAGAAGAGCTGGAAGCTCTGGATGGCGAATTGACGCGACTGGAAAGTGAATATCAACAGATCACCGAGACCATTCGGCAGCATTATCCAGCTTACGAGCAAATCAGCCGGCCAACAGCCCCAGACCTGCGCCAAATTCAGGAGCACGTCATCGTCGATGACGAGACTCTGCTTCTGGAGTACAGCCTGGGCGAGGAAAAAAGTTATGTCTGGGCCGTGACGCGGAATGACATCTCGAGTGCTGAACTGCCTGCGCAAAAGTTTATTAACGAGCCGGCTCAGAAGGTTTATGAATTATTGGCTGTACCACCGAGCGCAGAAACGGAGAAGAAGTTAACTGAAGCTGCACGTGAACTGAGTCAAATGATTTTGTCGCCGGTTGCGGCCCAACTAAACAAGCAACGAATCATCGTGGTCGCCGATGGCGTTCTCAACTACATACCGTTTCAGTCTTTGCCGATGCCTGCGGCTAACTCGGAGCAAATGGTCGCCGCGCACGAAGTTATCAACGCGCCCTCTGCCTCTGTGCTGGAACAATTGCGGCAGGAATCGGCGCAGCGCCAACCCTCCGAGATAGTCTTGGCCGCCTTTGGTGATCCGGTTTTTGCTTCGAACTACGCGCAGCGCAAGGATCCTAATGTGAATGCGGAGACGGTCGTGGCGCAAAATCAAGTATCGCAACATGCCTTACGCGATATGGAAATCAAGGGAGATGCTTTCGATCGTTCAAGCATCCAACCCCTTTTTTATGCAAAGCGTGAGTTGGCGAATTTGCGTGACGTCGCCGGATCTGCAACTTTGATCGCTACGGGTTTTGACGCCAGCCGTGAAAGCCTGGAAAGCGCGAATTTGACGAAGTATGCGATTCTTCATTTCGCCACCCACGGCATTCTTGATCCTAAGCATCCAGAAAACTCCGGGCTCTTCCTTTCCATGGTCGATCGTGACGGGAAAGCCCGGAACGGTTTCTTGTCTCTGCAAGACATTTACGGTCTACATGCGCCGGTTGAGTTAGTGGTTCTAAGCGCATGCCGCACGGGACTCGGCAAAGAAGTGCGCGGCGAGGGCTTGATCGGTCTCACGCGCGGATTCATGTACGCAGGCGCGTCGAGCGTGGTGGCGAGTCTATGGAAAGTAGACGATGAAGCGACGGCCGAATTAATGAAACGGTTCTACGCCAATATGCTGCAACACGCAATGACGCCGGCGACCGCTTTGCGCGCCGCCCAGAACAGCATCAGACAGGAACCACAATGGCGTTCTCCGTATTACTGGGCTGCTTTTACATTGCAAGGTGATTATCGCCGACTGATCAAGTCGCCGGCGCAAGTTCAATCACGATACGTTCGGATGGGGTTGGGCGGAGCATTGTTGATGCTATTAGCAGTGACGTTCTGGTATCGTCACCATCGCAGAACTCGCATTGCGTAAATCATGAGCGCTTATTCAACCGTGAAAAAGTAATTGCCCGGTATGCGTTGCTCAACGCCGTTAACGCCGGTCCCGAAGGTTTTCAGGACGTACTGACCACGCTTCAGTTGCGTCGCCGGAATAACTACCGCAATTGACTCCCCATCCTGATCGGACATCTCCAAAGGCCGAGTCTCTCCATCATCGGCCTCCAGCACAACCCGGTAACGAGACGCGGGCGGTACCGAACCCGGTAACCTCAGAAAGATTTTCAGTGCATCAGCGGCGAGCGGAAGTTTTACCATGGCTGCTGGCGCGCCTTCAGCCCGCGTGCTTTGGTTGATTGTTAAAGTAAGCGTCGCGAAAGTCTTCGGCGGCGCCGTCCGAGAGCGAAGGAACCACACTGTACCGACAATGAGAGCGAGTGCCGCCACGGTAGTAGCAGCCCAGGAAAGCCCCGGTCGGCCAAACCAGAGACTCCGAATGACTGGCTGCTTGACTGTTTCACGCTCGTTCGCGAGGTTCATTGCGTGGCGGTGTAAAGCTCGCGCAAAGCGTAGCTTCTGTTGTCGCTCGGGAGTGGCCAGGAAATGAGCTTCAAAGTCAGCGCGCTCTTCGGGATCGAGCCTGCCGCTGGCGTAATCATCTATGATCTCGTCTTCGGCAACCAACAACTCCTCAAACACTTCACCATCTGACAGGAATCTCTTTTCGACCTCTGCGCGGGTTCCATCGTCCAACTCCCCCAGCAGATAGCGCCTAATCTGGTCTTGAATTTCCGGCGTTGAAGTCATTGAAGTAAATGTTTAGCCTGGGGCAGCCTCTAATACATATGCGTAAAAGCCGCGAATCATTTCACTTGGCGCCGTCCCTTTTCAGGCAATCCAATACACACCGCTCCAGTTGAATGCGAATGCGGTAAGCCCGAATCCTCAAGGCATTGACTGCTATGCCAAGTTCCAAGGCCTGCAGCTTTCGCTCGTCAATCTTGGCTTGTTTCTCTCCCTGGTAATATCGCAGCACCAAATCACGATTCTTGTTCGACAAGTGTCCGAGACACCTCTCAAGACACTGATATTCCGGTTCGCAGTCGTCCGACAAATTTGTCCGCAGGGTCACAGAGTTGCTGCCGGGGAAGTCCCTAGTATCCAGAACATCTTTCTTCCGCACGTACTCAAAGTGAACATTCTGACAGACACCATAGAAGTAGGAAGCGGGATCGCCCTCATAATCGCGCGCCACGTCGCCGATCCTGGCCGCGACGCGGTTAATTGTTTCGTCTGCCAAATCCTCGGCTGCCATGCAGCCACGACCAATGAAGACTTTGATCAGCCGGCTGCGAATCTCTTCGTACCTGATTCCCGCGCGATTGCGATCAGCATTAAGCCAGTCCAGCAGACGGTCAAAGGCATCTTGAGTTAATGCCCACTCTTTGTTCATCTACGGCAAATTCGTCTGAGGTAGTTTAGAAGCGAGCCACATGGGGACTCGCACCCTACGAATCCGAAATTTGGTCGGGAATGATGTCTGCCCGCTAGTGCTTACAAAGTGAACTCTGCGATTTCTAAGTTCGCCTCGAGGCCTTTGGAGCCGCCAACGCTCTCCGCACTCAATCTTAAAAGCCACACAGCAATTCTGGTGCTCAGAATCAAGCGCAGACTAAAACGGCTCGTGAGGCGATGTCAATGCAGGAACCTTGCAGGCCACACATGATGGGTCAACTTAAAATAAGCGAACACTCATCCAGTGCTAGCCCATTTTTGTCGTGAAACGTTTTGCCGCTTGGCGACATACAGTTTTGAGAGACCGATTTCTTAGAGATCCTTGCCCACGCGCGTGAGCGGACGATTGACGTTCGCCTCCTTCGGGGCGTATCCCCCGGATGCGCCCCGCTCGCTACCAGGCACCGATTAGCCTCTAAATGATGACCGATCCTCCCACGAAAAGGGCGGATACATTTTGGGTCCGCCCTTGAAATCAATTCAATAGCACCACAATCTCGCTCGCAGTCATGGCTTCACCGGCGTCTCCTGATGGGCGAATGCCAACCACTTTCCCCCACGGTTAACCCAGACAGAGCTGGCCCACACGGTTGGTATTGCCGTGCCGGCACATGTTCCCTCAGCCGTGCCTTTGTAGGTTAGCAGCGCCGCGCCGGAGTTGATCGTGGTCAGCTTCCAATCACTCAACGAATAAGACTTTACTTCGCAAGGCATCGAAGTAATCTCTTTGACGGTGGCTGCTTTTCCCGCGACACCGCTCTCGCCGACCATGACGCTGTCGGAAGCCAGCCAGGCTTGGAATGGCTTTGCGTCCTTGTTCTTCCAGGCTTCCCATAATTTTGTTTCGGAAGCCGAGAGTTTCTTGAGCATTTGTGCTTTGGTCATCGCCGGCTTCGGCTTTGGCGATGGCGACGCTTGTGGTTCGGGCTGCGCGAAACAGAAAGAAGCAAACGCGATGACCAGCATCGCTGCCAGGGGTAGATGTTTCTTCATTCTTAGTTCTCCTCGGATTGAAAAAGTGTTCGAACTCGTTGCAAACAGGTCTCGTTCGGAGTGGAGTGCTGGCAGTTTCTACTACTACGAGGTGCGACTTGTCAATTCGCTCGTACACAAGAATCTGGCAGAGGGATATATTTCCTGTGGTACAATGTGACCAATAATCGTAAGGCGTCGCGAGTACGAACTTCCCAATGGAACGCA
>QHXG01000337.1 GCA_003222845.1 Acidobacteriota bacterium
ACCGCAATCTGATCACGGATGGCGTCGATCTATTTTGGCAGGACGACACGCACATACGGAAAATGCCAATCGGTGGCGGCGCCATCACCGTGCTCGATACAACCAGCCCAAACACACCGACGGCAGGCTTGGCGTTGCAAGTCGATAGGATCATCTATGCCTCAGTGGCAGACGTTCGCTTCGTACACAAGGCCGGCGACATAACGGCGCCGCAAGTTAGAACGATCGCCAGAGCATCGAGCACGGTCACCGCGCTTCATGCGGTCTCGAACGGCGTCTATTGGGGTGAGCGTGGCGGCGCCGTCCGGCTGAAGGTGGGGGCCACGGTCACGACGCTTCCGTCAATCGCGGGCCTGGTGCCGACTTCGATTTCGACCAATGGATTCACGGCCGGCGGAGCCCAGGCATGGACTCAATGCGGGTCGCAGACATGTCGAATGCAGTTCGCTTTCCCGGCAACTAATTTTACCGCGGCAATCGGCGCCGGCGCTCTCGGAGTCACCGTGACGTCTTCAGGAAATGTGTTTTGGGGCGACGCCGCAGGCGTGCATCGGCAGACATTTTGAGCGCTGGTGGCATGAATCCCCAAAACGTAAACGACCGAACGCAGCACTGGCCCGATCGTCAGGGGGGCTTCAGATTTCCGTCGCGCGGCGACCCATTGAATCTAGCTCCGCCTTTCACGATGGGAACGCGAAAGTGGTTTGATTCATCATCGCGTGAGTGAGGGTTGAAAACACTCAGTCGTCCTGAGCAATCAGGTTATTCGTTGGGATCGGTAAAGCCTCGATTAAAGTCACGCCGACGCTACACGTCGGAAGAGGAATCTGGAAGCACAGGGCCGCTCGACCGTTTGGGAGGCCTCTGTTACGGAACCGCTTGGTCGAGCGGGTTAACGAGGCAAGTCCCCAATTTCGGCACCGGTCCAGCTGTCTTTTCGGGAGAGGGGCGGATATTGGTAGGCGCGGCCGGTGACTGAGATTAAGCGCAGTTGATCTCGATCAGGCGTGAGTTGGCCTCGATCAAGTAGTGCTTGCGAGCGACCAACTGGCGGGTTGCACGATTCCCGTTGCGGCTTTTGTTCCACAATACCCATGCGAATGATTAAGCGGTAGGGTGAGCCGGCAGAAGCCATGAGTGTTCCCTTGTCCATTCTTCTTAGGAGGTGTATCCCATGAAACAACTTATAGAATTACTTCGGGCGCAGGAGGAGCGCGAACAAATAGCCATATTAATCGGCGCTGTCCTGGCTTTTTTGTTTGTCATACTTGGCGTTACTCGGTTCTTTTTTGAACTCCGGGCGCTTTTAGAGGATATACACAACAAATGGATACGGCCTAAAGACTTCAAGGTCAAAAGGACAATACTGAAAGCGATTGCTAAAGATAACGAGACACAAATAGTTAAACTCCGGACGCTTAGACTCTTCAGAAAAATAGAATCAACGGACATTGATGAATCGCCCATGGGAGTGGAAGATGGAAGCTACCCTGAAATGCTTAACCAATTTGCGATACCTGGAGTAGTGTACGAGACGCACACCCACCAGTTACGGGTTACCTTTCGTAACGATGAAATACCAAAGGTGCCAGAAGATTACACGTATGTCAGCAGCGTAGTGTTGAATGCAACAATGGATCACCTATGGGGCGTGCCTGGCATTGTCGCCTCAAAACCCGTCGGTTCAGAAAGCCTCACGGTTGAATTCTTTTGTCCGCCCGGTTGGCGATGCCGTAAGAACGCTATGAATAAGCCTTTAACCAAAGTGTATCGGATGAAAGTTGAAGGAAGTGACAAAGAAGAAGACAGAGAGTATTTACCTGCGAAGCACATAACTTCTGATGGCGGAAGTTATGCATTTGACAGGGCTATAGGAGAAATCGATTGGCTAAGGGTAGTGGTGAAGAAGCCTCCGAAAGATGCTGATGTTTGGGTAGATTGGTTTTGGGATGAACCGACGGAGAAGCGTTATCAGAGTTTCAAAGCCGCGAAGGCGAAGGAGCTCGCTCAGCAGGAGACCCAAACCGAAGCGCCACCGGTCAAAGCCGAACCGAAGCCGCTCGGCGCTCAGCAACAGCCCAAAACAGAAGCGCCCCCCGAAAGAATGATCAACCAATTGAGTACATTTTGCTCGTGAAAACAAGTAAACTAGAACCGCGATGAATCGATTGTCTGAGAGTGCTATTCGGAAATTCCGAATGTTGGCGCCAGTGGAATTTAGCCCCGAGAAAATCCTGCTGAAAGAGATCAGGCCTGAGAACTTAACGAATCTAATTAAAGCGGCCGATGTCGCCGATTCAATCTTTTGGGAACAGATGTTTCCTAATTATGAAGGCTTATTAAAACCACAAGACCGCGCTAACCAGGAACTAAGGGAATTCATTCAATTCAACTACGGACCTTACGACATTCTCAACGATGATGCCGCAGTGCTGCCCGTGGGACCGAAACAGCCTGGAGTCGGGTTCTATCCCGCCTCGCTGAGCCGGGATGAATTCGTCAAATATGTCAAGAATCATCCCGAGCGCGCGGCAATCTTCCAGTCTCCCTATACCGTTATTCGTGGAGTTAACGCTCATCTCAAGGCGGTTCCATATCATATTGCGTATCGTGGCAAGGTAAACCAGCTTAGCGATATGCTAAATCGAGCTCGGGCGGTTGAGTCTCATCCGGCTTTTCGTGAATTTCTTGGCCAAAGAGCTGGTGACATCCTGACTGATGACTATTTTACCAGCGAAAGCACGTGGGTTCGGCTAAATGATAATCCGCTTGATCTGGTGATCGGGCCGTATGAAGTGTATGAGGATCAACTCATGGGACTCAAGTCGTCCTATGAAGCGCGAGTGCTTTGGCGAGACTTTGCCGAGTCAGAGAAGATTCAGCATTTTCAGCGCGAGATCCCTTCACTCTGCAAGACGTTGGGCCCTTATTTGAGCAAGATGCTGGTCATGTCCGACTCTCGGCTTGAGCTGTCGGTTGCTGACATTCTTTATGCTGGAGGATTCGCACGAAAGGGTATTCCCGCTATCGCCCTAACCCTGCCGAACGACGAGAAAGTAATTGAAGAAGTCGGTTCCCGACAGATCATTCTGAAGAATATTCTTGAAGCCAAGTTTAATAACGTGGCGTGGCCGGTCATCAATCGCGTTCTCTTAAAACCACCAAGCGACCCGGAGCAATCTCGCGCTCATTTCTTCAGCCATACGTTGTTTCATGAAATCTCACACTCCATCGGTCCGCACATAATCAAGATCAATGGAGAGACTACGACGATAAATCGTTCGTTACGCCAATACTATTCTGTGCTTGAGGAAGCTAAAGCCGACGCCTTGGGAGCCTGCATATTGTTGAGCGCCAGCGACAATCAGAATCGGCAAGTCTTTTTGGATCTTTTTGTTGCTGGCTTTCTTCGCTCCATCAGATATGGTCAGTCTCATGCACACGGGGGAGCGAACATCATTCAGTTTAATTACTTACTTAAGGAGGGCGCATTTGATATCGACTCCGACTCCGGAAAAATGTGCGTTAATCATGACGTAGCACACCGGGCAATTCTAAAACTAGCGACAGAAATTATAAGAATACAGGAAAGAGGAGATTTTGATTTGGGAAAGCGTTTTTTCGAGAGCTTTTGCATTCAGAACCAACTAATCGAACGACTGCTTCGAGATCTAGAAGACATCCCGGTTGATATCCGAATAAAGTACAGATCTTGAAGGCTGAAACTTAGCAAGTCGCCCATAAAAGAAGAGCTGAAGTAGCGAAATAATCCTTGAGGCATCGATTCGAAGGAAAACATTAGGCGCCCTTCAAGCGCCGCCATCTTTTAACTGTCACAACTACCTGTTGGCCCAGGTTTTTGCATTTCACACCGTTGGCACTGTTCAAATCACAGTATTTATCTTGGCAACTTCATCTTGTCGTCAACCAAGGTTTCCATTGGCACTTTCGCCAGCCTTGCGTAGGCCAGCACAACCAGCAAATCAGGTTCACGTGTTCCCAACTCATAATTCGATACTGCTGAATGATGCACGTCTAGTCCTAGCGCCTTTGTCATTTGTGTTTGGCTCAACCCTAACTTCTGCCTGATCGCTAACAGCTTGCGACCTAGATGCTTCGGGCGACGGCGGCTGGTGCGTCCCATTAAAACGCACCTCCGCGCTTGCCTTTATGTGTATTTTCACATAGACTGCGCGCCGCGTTAGAGGATGCCCGGAACGCCCGCGTTACACGGGCGAAGGTCATTAGTCGGTTAGTCCTCGTTGCGCGTTAGTCAACATCAGATCGTCAATCTCGATAGAATACCATGTACGTCACCGCTCCCGCTGATCCGATTTACCACATTGCCAAAGGCAAATGCTCAACACTCTGCAACTCGCGGATTTTTGGTCAGCCCAATGAGCGACGGCGCAGAGAAGATCGGCGGCTCGTTGCAGAGATTCCGACAAACCGTGTCTGCGTTCTTTGCTCAAAATGCGCCTCGCTTGCTGGCGATAATCGCAGCTTCTCTGAGCGTGTGACGTATCCAACGTGGTCGCTTCAAGATCGCTGAGCCCCTATGGAGTCTGTCAGAAAACAACCGCGGAGCGGTGAAATGTTTATAGCACGCATGCACAGCCAATTTGTTCTCTTCCGAAATGAGCGAAATGCTCGGCATTTCGCTCATTTCGGAAGAGCAGTGGATCAAGGGCGCTCGTCTTCTATAAACATTTCGTGCCTCCGGCACTTTCCGACCAGCTCCAACGGCCTCCGAATTCGTCAAGTTTCAACTTCATACAGAAACGTGATGGGAATAGGCACGTGGCGTTCGCGGCTCATTTCAGCGCCGTAAGCGAGGCATGCTTGGATGTCGAGAGCTGTTAAGCTGGGATACTCTTTGAGAATTTCTTCTTGGGACATGCCGGAAGCGAGGAAGTCGAGAATCAGAGAGACCCAGATACGCGTGCCTTTGATGCACGGCTTGCCGAAACAGACGTTTGGGTTGATTGAGATGCGATCCAGTAATTCGTCGCGTGTGAATGCATGCTCGTCGATCATGGTGGTTGAATTCTAACTGAGTTGGTGGATTTGTGAATAGGCGGAGCAGTGTGCCAGGAATTTATAAATAACTCCCTCTCCCTTTGGGAGAGGGCGTTTACCTACAAAATCTTGGCCCACTGAACGCCCAGCAACAAGCCACCGCCCCTCATTCAGTAAACATTTCGTGCCTACGGCACTTTTCCCGACATACTCTATGAGCCGTGTCCGCCGTCTTATGTTGCTTCGAGCGGCAGTTCGATGCGAAAGGTCGTTCCCTTTCCTGGCACATTCTCAACTTCGATGTTGCCACCGTGCAGGTCGAGGATTTGGCGGACGATCGACAAGCCTAATCCGGTGCCGCGCTTTTTGGTGGTGAAAAACGGTTCGAACAGACGCGCTCGGGTCTTTGCGTCCATGCCGGCGCCGTGATCCGTAATCGAGATGCGGGCGCGGGGGATGCGAGCGGCGGCAATGACTTCCAGGGTTTTGGGGCCCGAGTTGACGTCAATTAGCTCTGTCGAGATTTCGACGCGCGACTTTGGCTCGCTGGCGTCGATGGCGTTAGCCAGCAGGTTGACAAAGACTTGGCGCAATTGTTCAGGGTCCCACGTGCCGCGAATCTTCTCGGCTGCGTAGTTCTTTTCGATGGGAGTTTGTTTGTCGCGCACACGATCGGTGACCAGGTCGATACTGGAATCGATCAACTCGTGCAGGTCGACTTCGGAGGCTTCGAGCTTACGGCGTCGCGAGAATTGGGTTACATCGACGACCAGTTTGTTTAGATGATCGATGCCGCGCTCAACCAGGCCGATCGTTTTCGTCGCATCTTCCGAAACAGCGTATTCACGCAGCATCTCAACACCCAACCGAATGCTGCCGAGCGGGTTCTTGATCTCGTGCGCCAACTGCGCAGCGGCCGAGCCTACCGCGGCCAGCGCTTCGGAACGACGCAAGGCACTCTCTGCTTTGGTTGCTTCGGTGACGTCAACGAGTGTCAGAATCTGTCCGTACTCGCCGTCGATTTCCAGCGGCGACGAATAAACATCAAACGTGCTCGCGGCCCCGTCCGTGTTGAGATCCCAACGACCTCGATAGGTGGCGGTCTCGACGTGCGAAGCAGTCGCGGCTTCCAGGAGCTTGGTTCGCTCTGGTGAATCAATCTGGTCATGAATAGATGAGCCGATGCTCACTTGGGGAAACATCCGCAGGAACGCCGTGTTCGCGCTGCGGATTCGATCATGTCGATCGATCGCGGCCAACGCGCTGACCATTCCTTCGAGCATTTGGTTGCTGAACTCGCGTTCGCGACGCGCGGCATCGGTGCTCTGCCTGGTTTGGCGAAACCGGCGTTGCACTTGCCAGATGGTCGCGACGGCGACCAGCAGCCCGGCCAGCAAAGCAATCACATTCCAAGTACGAATAGATCGCGTTGCCGATCTTTGCGCCGCGGCGTTGCGATCAAAGATATGATCCTGCTCGATTGCTGTCTCGCGAATGATTTCATTGAGTTCCGCATCCACGTCTCGAAACTTAGCAAAGCCTTCCTGTGAGAATCGATCTGAATCTTTCGTGATTTCTACGTAGGCAGCCAGATCGTTGCGGAACGTGTCCCACTTTGACGTATCAGAAAGCGGAAAATGATCGAGCCGCGGGAGCAGATCGTTCACGTCGCCACGCGCCCTGCTCAGCCGCATATCGAAAGGAGGCGTCAGTTCGTGACGCGCTTTCGCCTGCATGCGATCGCGGGCTTCGGTATCAAGCTTCGTAAGCGCCACCCGAAGTTGCAGCAGGAATGAGGATCTGGCCGCGAGGTTATGCTCGAGGCCGAGCGCCTGGTTACTGGTCTCTTCGAGCCGCCGCACGCTCAGATTCCCGAGCACCAAAATGAACAGCAACAAGAACGCGAAACCCGCCACCAGAGGCGCGAGCGTTGGATCGAGACGCGCGCCTCTCGAGCCGGTCGAGGTCAGTTCATCGACGGCGATGCGGCGGTAGACTACCTGGCCTTCGGGTGGTTCGGTTTTGGGGTTAAGAGACATCGACTCTTAAGGCGTTAAGACATTAAGGCATTGAAAAAGTGAAAAATGACAAAAAGCGGTCTTGGGTCTTTGGTATTAGGTCTTTGTCAAAGACCAAAGGCCAAAAACCAAAGTCCAACCCTCAGCAATTTGCAATTCCCATTCCTCAATGCTTCGCCTCCATCCAGTTATCCCCGATTCCCGTCTCTGCTATCAAGGGCACGTCGAGTTCGACCGCGGATTCCATCTCGCGCTTCAGCGTCTTGGTGACCTTCTCGGCTTCGCTCCGCGGACATTCGACGAGCAACTCGTCATGCACCTGCATCAATAGCTTTGCATCCAGCCCTTCGCGGCGAAAGGCTTCGTCCGTATGCAGCATGGCAATCTTCACGATGTCGCTGGCGGTGCCCTGGATGGGCATGTTGATGGCTTCGCGCTCGGCGGCGCGCCGGATGTTGGCGTTGCGATCGTTGATGCCGGCCAGCGGACGAATCCGACCATAGAGCGATCGCACAAATCCGTGTTCGCGGGCCTGCAACGGGATTTCATCCATGTAGCGGCGCACGCCTTTGTAAGTAGCATAGTAATCATCGATTACTTTGCGTGCTTCCTGTCGAGAAATGCCGACGCGTTGGGACAAACCCCACGGCTCGATCGCATAGGCAATCGCAAAGTTTACGATCTTCGCGAAGCGCCTCGCTTCTTTCAGCTCTGCTTCAGTCTTCGCTCCAAACACCAGGCGCGAAGTCCGCGCGTGAATATCATCGCCGTTGCGAAAAGCGTCCAGCATTACTTCATCGCGCGTGATGTGCGCCAGCAGACGCAACTCGAGCTGCGAATAATCGGCGGCCACCAATTTATTGCCCGGCTCGGCAACGAAGGCGCGGCGGATGCGGCGGCCCAATTCCGTGCGGATCGGAATATTTTGCAAATTCGGGTCGCTTGACGAAAGCCTGCCGGTGGCCGCCACCGTTTGATTAAGTTGACTGTGAATGCGTCCGTCGGCGGCGATCTGATGCGGGAGCGCATCCGTATAGACGCTCTTCAACTTTTCGAGTTCGCGATACTCAATAATCAATCGCGGCAGCTCGTGCGTCTGGGCCAACTCTTCGAGCACTGCCTTGCTGGTGGAGACGCGACCGGTGGAGGTCTTGCGGCCCGAAACTATGTTCAACGCTTCAAAGCACTCAGCTACTTGCTTCGGTGAATTGATATTGAACTCACGTCCGGCGAGCGTGCAGATTTTGGTGGTGATTTTCTGTAACTCTGCGCCGAGATGGCGCGACAACTCGGAGAGCACTTCGGTGTCCACGCAAATACCTGCGTGTTCCATCCGATAAAGCAACGGCGCCAGCGGCAATTCAATCTCGCGATAAATGCCGGCGAGATCCTTTTCGTCAATTCGCTGGCGCAAGACCCGCGCAACCTGCATCGTGAAGTCGGCACTTTCGGCAGTCTGCCAGGCAATTTCATCCCAGCCTTCGTATGGCGGTCCGCCGCCTTCGGCGCCGAGGCTTTCGCGCGCCAAATCGATTAGCTCGTATTTGCTGCGTGTCGGATCGAGAACATACGCGGCCAGCAACGTATCGTCGGCGATGCCGGCTAACTCAATGTCGAGCGGCATCAGCAGCGATGTCGCCCGCTTTAGATCGTGAACAGACTTTTCAAGTAGTCCGTTACTAAACAACTCCCGTAGAGTACCGAGCGCCGCGTCTTTGCCTTCGGCGAACTTATCGAGATCAACAAAAGCAGATTCTCCGTCCCGCGACGCGAAGGCAATGCCTCGTGCGCCATGGCCATCATGAGCGCTTTGCTGTTGGCCCGCACCCGGCGGTGAAGAGTTGGAAAGCGCGACGCCCACATTTTCTGATTGCCAAAGCCTTTGAATTACGGCATCAAGTTCCCGCTGGTTTCGAACCAAAGAGTACTTACGTTCCGCCGTTATTCGAGCCGCAACCGGTGCGGCGTCGGCGAATTCGTTTACCAGCGAATTGAACTCAAGTTCCTTAAATAACTCATATGCAGCAGCGCGGGCGGGCGGTTTGATTTGTAGTTCCTCAAGATCTAATTCGATCTCAATATCGGTCTTAATCTGCGCCAGGTCGCGCGATGTGCGAATCAACTCAGCATTATCGCGCAGCGATTCGCGATACCTCTTGTTCTTGATCTCCTCCGCGTGTTCAAGCGCGTTGTCGATTGAGCCGTAATCCTGGATGATTTGCACCGCGCCTTTCGGACCAACGCCGGGAGCGCCGGGAATGTTATCGACGGAGTCGCCCATCAAACCGAGCAAGTCAACGACCTTATCCGCGGGCACGCCAAACTTTTTCTCGACCCAGGCTTCATCGCACCATTCGATCGGCGGCACCGGTTCTTTGCGCTTGACCACCTGCGAGTTCTGGCGCATGCAGACGATCAAAGGGTCCCGCACGAGTTGGCACATGTCTTTGTCGTTCGAAACGATAACGGCTTGCAGATTTTTGTCGGCCGCCTTAAGAGCGAGCGTGCCGATCACGTCGTCGGCTTCGAAACCGGGCACGCTGATGATCGGAATGTTGTAGGCTTCGCAGAGACGCATTATGTAAGGCATTTGCGACGCGAGGTCGTCGGGCATTTGCAGTCGTGTGGCTTTGTAATCGGCGAAGGCCTCGTGACGAAAAGTTTTTTCCTTGGACTCGAATATTGCCGCGATGTATTTCGGTTTCTCATCCTGCAAGAGCTTTCGCAGCATGTTGGTAAAGATGTAAACGGCTTGCGTGACTTGACCTTTGGAAGTAGCCAGCGGCGCGGCGCGATTCGCCATCGGCGCGTAGAAAGCACGGAAAATGTGTGACATCGAGTCGATGAGAAAGACTCGATCAGCCGGCTGAGCACCGGAAGATTTCTTCTGCGGCATTATGAATCGATGATAGGGTTGCGATTTGAGCGTGTCAATTTTAGTAGGGCAAGCCGACACGAACGTGGCATCTATGCCTCGATGAACGATCAGAGTCGTAGCGAGTTTGCCACAGCGATATCCGGCGTTGTGCCGTTTTTCGGGCAATCGTCAAAGGCATAAGCCTTGCTCAGTCATTCGGCTCAGTCCAGTTCTTACTAATGAAACATTCGAAATCACCCAACGCAAAGCAGACGACCCTCGCGGGTCCGGTGGAAACGAAAGGCATTGGCTTGCATACAGCCGTTCCGGTCCAGGTGCGACTTCTCCCGGCGCCGCCCGACACCGGATACGTTTTTCTGAGAACCGATCTCGGCGGGTTCGAGATTCCGGCTAACGTCGAATCGGTTGCGCACTGTAGCTACGCCACGACGCTGATGCGCACCGGCGTCATGCTCTCCACGGTCGAGCACTTGCTGGCGGCCTTACGTGGGTGCGGCGTCGACAACGCTTACATCGAAGTTGACAATCTGGAAGTCCCAATTATGGACGGCTCGGCGGAATCATTCGCGGAAATGATCGAAAGCGCGAGGGTGGTTGAACAGCCCGCGGCGCGGCGAGCATTACTAGTTCGCGAAAGAGTGGGCGTCGCCTCCGGCAATCGAAGCATCTCGATCGAGCCTGCCGACGCGTTCGAGATCGATTGCCTGATCGATTTTCCGCACCCACTGATCGGCGTGCAGCATCGTTCAGTCACGCTGGATAACGGCTCCTTCGCGCGCGACATCGCTTCGGCTCGGACTTTCGGTTTTATTGAAGATGTCGAGGCGCTGCGACGGGCAAACCTGATTCGTGGCGGCTCGCTTGATAACGCGATCGTATTGACCAGGCATGGCATGCTGAATGAAACGGGTCTTCGTTTCTCCGATGAGTTTGTGCGTCACAAGATCCTCGACATCATCGGTGATCTGGCCCTTTTGGGCATGACGATTCTGGGGCAAGTAAAAGCTGAACGGAGTGGGCACTTGCTGCATGCGGCGCTGATGTCATCTCTGCTCCGTAATCGCGCGGCCTGGGAGATCGTTGATTTATCTGAGCCAGTAGAAGCGCAAACATCAACCCCGGGGTGACGGCGTTCAGAGTACCGACTTCAGTCGGGTATTTTGTTAATTGAAG